>JAUYSQ010000097.1 GCA_030696285.1 Sulfuricurvum sp.
TGATCATCTTGTAGTTTATTTGAAAAGTTTTGGATAACACTTTTTGCCCACATAACCGGAGAGTTTTCTTCAGAAATAATTTTGTGTGGAAATTGTTCAAAATCAATGCTAATAGCACGATTTTTAATCTGTGTATTTGCACCAAGTCTTTTGGCAAATTTATTAATTCTTACTGAAGACAATTCTTCGCTGTATAATTTACCAATAACATCAGCCGAGCTATAAAGCTTGGGAAACACTGTCTTTACTCCGACGATAAAAACATCTTTTTTCACATTTTCTCCTACATAAATTCATATAATACACACTATTTTGTGTGCCAAGGGATTGTAGCAAAAAAAGTATCAAAAGGTGTTTTTAACCAAAAAAGCTTAGTGCTTTAAAAGTGCATTAATCCGAGCCAAGGTCTCTTCAACCCCGATAATTGCCATGACACTGTCCAATCCTGGACCTGAGAGTTTGCCCAGCAACGCAACACGCAATGGCTGACCGATTTTACCGAAGCCGATTTCGAGCTGCGCCACAACGGTTTCCATCACATGATGATAATCACTAGGAAGATGGAGTTCAGAACTGTTTTTCAAAGCCGTTGCAAACGCTTCTAAAATTGCTTTGCTCTCCTCTTTATACCCCTTTTTAAGCGCTGCTTCATCGAACTCTAATGGACGAACCAAAACCTCATTAATGAGAGTGGCCATCTCGACCAACGTTTTTGCACGCTCTTTGACTGCATCCAAAAGAATCTCTTTCTTATCGTGACTCACGAGTATCACACCGTGAAATTCAAGCAGTTCGCACAGCTTTTCATTGGGCATATTTTTAAGATAGTGGCTGTTGAGCCAATCGAGTTTTTCAGTATTATAGACCGATGCTGAACGATTAATGTCCCTTGGATCAAACAGCTCTAGCATCTCTGCCATTGAGAAAATCTCCTGATCTCCATGACTCCATCCCAACCGTACCAAAAAGTTGAGCAACGCTTCAGGGGTATAGCCCATTGTTTTGTACATCATCACGTCAGTTGCGCCATCACGCTTGGAGAGTTTTTTACCCTCGCTGTTGTGGATCATTGGAACATGAAAAAATTTTGGAAGAGGGAAGCCGAGAGCTTCATAGACAACAATTTGTTTAGGAGTATTGGAGAGGTGATCATCCCCTCGGATAACATCCGTCACCCCCATCAAAGCATCATCGACCGCAACGACGAAATTGTACGTCGGAGTACCGTCAGCGCGAGCAATAATAAAATCATCGAGAATATCAGCAACATTAAAAACAACATCTCCTTTGACCCCATCGTGAACCGTAATCGACCCCTCTAGCGGTGCTTTAATACGAATAACCGCTTCAAGACCCTCCGGCGGAGTTCCGGTAAAATCGCGATAACGGTTGTCATATTTAGCACGCTCTTTGCGAGCTGTTTGCTCTTCACGTAACGCGTCCAGCTCTTCTTTGGGCATATAGCATTTATACGCTTTACCTTCATCGAGCAGCTTTTGGGCATACTCTTGGTAAATTGCCAAACGGCTTGATTGGTACTCGATTTCACCATCATGTTCCAAGCCAACCCATTTAAACGCTTCGACGATGGCAAGTGCTGCCGCTTCATCATTGCGGCTAAAATCGGTATCTTCAATACGGAGTATAAATTTTCCGCCGTTGCGACGAGCCCAAAGGTAACTGAGTAAAGCGGTACGCAAACCGCCAATGTGCAAATATCCTGTCGGACTAGGGGCGAAGCGTGTTACTACCATAAGAAAATCCTTTTTTACAATTATCGAATTTTAGTTAAGACTAGGTTAAAAGCGGGTAAAATAGGCGATTATTACAAGGAGTCTTAATGCGTTCACTGCTACTCTCATCGCTATTACTCACTTCACTTTGGAGTGCAACCGTCGGCGGTGTCGCCATATTGGTAAAAGACACCCCCATTACTCTCTATGAAGTGCAACAAGAGATGAAGCAAAGCAACACCTCTTCCCAACAAAGCGCCGATACCCTTATCCGTAAAAAACTCGAACAGCTTGAAGCAACGGAGAAAAAAATTACCGTTAGCTCCGCTGAAGTCCAAGAAGAAATGGAGCGAATGGCAAAACAAAACAATCTCTCTACGGAGAAATTTTTGGATGCCATGCAGAGTTCACGAGGTCTTAGCCAAAGCGATCTAAAGGCCAAAATCGAAGAGAGCCTTCGAGGTCAAAAGCTCTACAGCTCCATCGCTTTTTCCAAGATGGCACAACCCACAGCACAAGAAGAGGCTGAATATTATCAGCTTCACCTCGATGAGTTTTCACGGCCAGAGCGTTATGACGTCACCACTTACACCGCTTCTTCGCAGGAAGCGCTGCAAGAAAAAATCGACGATCCGATGCGGAATATTAAAAGTGTTAATGCAAAAGATGAAAAAATTCCAAGTGGATCCATCAATCCTCAACTTGCTCAAATTTTAAATAAAATCGAAGTAGGAAAATTCGGCCCCATACTCCCTAATGGGCAAAACGGCTTTATGAGTTTTTATATGAAAGACAAGCCCAATCTCATCACCGAAAATCTCGATTCGGTTCGTCCGCAAATTTCCAATGCGATTATGGGTGAAAAACGGAATCAAGTGTTAAACGATTATTTTACAAGATTGAGATTAAGTGCAGATATTAAAGTGATACGGCTGCCGTAAAGGCAGACCTTACCCTTGATAATTTTCGAGGTATTTTGTGTCGAAGTTGTTGTTGATGAAATCAGGGTTTTTCATCATTTTTTGATGGAAAGGGATCGTTGTTTTAATCCCTGTAACGGTAAATTCACTCAATGCACGGTGCATACGAGCGATGGCATCGTTACGATCTCTTCCGTACACGATTAATTTTCCAATCATCGAATCGTACGTCGGAGGAACCATATATCCCGCATGAACGTGAGTATCAATACGAACATTTCGCCCACCCGGTGCAATCCATTGGGTAATTTTACCCGGACACGGCAAGAACTTGATCGGATCTTCTGCCGTAATACGGCACTCGATAGAGTGACCGCTTAAGATCACCGTATCTTGAGACGGTAACGCTTCACCCTCAGCTACACGAATCATCATCTCAATCAAATCCAAACCGCTTACCATTTCAGAGACGGTATGCTCTACTTGAAGACGAGTATTCATCTCCATAAAATAGAAGTTTTTATCGGCATCGAGGAGGTATTCAAACGTCCCTGCCCCTTCGTATTTAATATATTTTGTCGCACGAACCGCAGACGCATGAAGTTCAGCACGAATCTCAGGAGTCAGGGCAACTGCCGGAGATTCCTCAATGAGCTTTTGGTGACGACGCTGCATTGAACAGTCACGCTCGCCAATATGCAATACATTCCCATGACTGTCAGCAATGATTTGCACTTCGATGTGACGAGGGTTTTTGATGAATTTTTCCATATAAATGGTTCCATCGCCAAATGCCGTAATCGCTTCCGCTTCCGCCGCTAAAAAAGCGTTTTCAATACCGCCCTCTTCTTCGACAACACGCATTCCGCGTCCGCCGCCGCCGGCTGCCGCTTTAAGAATAATCGGAAATCCAACCTCTTTGGCACGCACACGAGCTTCGGCGATATCTTTGATCGCACCGTCAGATCCGGGAACAACAGGGACACCTGCTGCAATCATCACATCCTTAGCTTTGGATTTATCCGACATCATCACCATAACTTCAGGCGTTGGTCCGATAAATTTAATTCCATGATGGGTACAAATCTCGACGAAATGTTGATTTTCACTTAAAAATCCATATCCCGGAAAAATTGCATCACAGTTGCTAATCTCTGCAGCAGCGATGATAGCCGGAATATTCAAATAACTCTTAGAGCTAGGTGCCGCTCCGATACAAATCGCAGCATCCGCAAGCTTGAGATACGATGCATCTTTATCTGCAGTCGAGTAAACCGCTACCGCCTCTTTTCCCATCTCTTGAATCGTACGAATAGCGCGAAGAGCAATTTCACCGCGGTTCGCAACGAGAATACGTTTTATCTCCGCCATGATTAGAGCTTCTTAACAATATACAATGGCATATCGTACTCAACTGCTTGGCCATCGGATTTCAATACTTCGAGAATTTCACAGTCAAACTCTGCTTCAAGTTCATTCATAATTTTCATCGCTTCGAGGATAGCAACGACTTGACCTTTTTTAATACGATCTCCCACTTTAGCGAATGGAGCGGAATCAGGGGAAGGGGCGGAATAAAACGTCCCTACCATCGGAGACAAAATCGCATCGCCACTCACAGGTGTGCTTGAGGGTGACGCCTCTGCCGCAACAGCAACAGGTGCACTTGCAACCGCCACAGGAGCTGCCGCCATCATAACAGGGGCAGCAACAGTACCAACATTTTTTTCCAATTCAATCGAAAAAGCATCCAAAGTAATTTTTAATTTTGAAAGCGTACTTGCGTCGAACTCTTGTACGAGAGTTTTAATTTGTTTCATATCCATAAGGGAATCGCTCCTAAAAGTAGGGTAATAGATGTGTTATACTACCACAAATTAAATTAACAATGGATACGACATGGGTCTCAAAAGTGATGGATGGATTCGAAAAATGGCACTTGAAGAGGGGATGATTACCCCATTTTGCGAGGATCAAGTAGGGGTTGGAGTCGTGAGTTATGGCCTTAGCTCGTATGGGTATGATATACGAGTGACCAATGAATTTAAGATTTTCACCAACCTTAATTCAACGGTCGTTGACCCCAAACTCTTTGATGATGCGAATGTTGTTGATTTTACCGGAGATGTGTGCATTGTCCCTCCTAACTCGTTTGCTTTAGCGCGTACTGTCGAGTATTTTAAAATTCCTCGTGATGTTTTAGCCATTTGTTTGGGGAAATCGACTTACGCACGCTGTGGTATTATCGTCAATGTTACCCCCTTTGAACCCGAATTCGAAGGACATATCACAATCGAAATCTCTAATACGACCCCTTTGCCTGCAAAAATCTACGCCAACGAGGGGATCGCGCAAGTGCTCTTTTTACAAGGGGACGAAGTGTGTGAAAAGAGTTATAAAGATAAAAGCGGAAAGTACCAAGGACAAGAGGGGATCACACTTCCACGTATATTGAAGTAATTTCTCCCATATCCAAAAGATATGGGTAGCTTTAGGGGGTGCAGGGAAATTTGTCCCTGCCACTTTGTGGGCTTTGCCCAAAAAGTGTATAACATCAGCAAAAAAGTGCTAAAATTCCAAAAGTTTATCAAATATTACAAGGAGTCTCCATGTTACATGAATACCGTGACGTTATTACCCATATGAAAGAAAACAATGCAGCAAATGCTCATTTTTTGAAAATTTTTGACCGTCACAACAGTTTAGACGATCAAATTACCGAAGCTGAAAAAGGAAATCTCCCTTTAACGGATTTGGAACTTGAAAAGCTTAAAAAAGAAAAGCTTCTTCTTAAAGATGAAGCCTATGCTATGATCATCGACTACAAAAAAGAGCACAATCTCTAAATAAAATTAAGAACGCCAAAGGAATAAAATCCCTTTGACTACGCTCGCCTCTACGGCACTGAAGCTTGCCTCTCTCGAGGCAGATGAATATCACTATCTTCTATCCTTCTTCTTCCATTTTCAAATTGAGTCGACTTTTAGGTTTTCAATGTTAGCATTATCGCTATTCTACAAAACATTGCAATTTAGGAGAGATTCATGGATTCCCATCTGACTTTTAAAAAATTAGCCGATTTTGGACGCGCTCTTTTAACAAAACCGACCTTGAGCGAGGGTCTTCCTCTCATTTCTGAATACGCTAAAGGGGTCAGCGGCGCTCAAAGATGCTCCATTTTTATTCGTAATGCTGCCAACAAAACCCTCTGGACAACACTTGCAGATGAAACGGATACGATTACCATTCACGAAAATGACGGCATTGCGGGCCATACCATTAAAGAGGGGAAACCTCTGCTGATCAACGATCCCTATCATGATGAGCGTTTTTTACCCTCCGTCGATGATAAAACAGGATTTGTAACTGAAAATATCGCCTCCATCCCTATATTTGATTCAGGACGCCGTATAATCGGCGTCTTTCAACTGCTGAATAAACCAAACGGCTTTAGTTCCGACGATTCAAAATCGATGATCTTTTTTGCCCACTACATCAGCACCTATCTCGAACTGGCCATTTCATTCGACCATCAAGGATCACTGCTTAGAAAGGAAACACATGGGCATTGAAATCTACCGCCGAATTGCTGAATTTGGAAAAAAGCTAATTATTTGTGATGACATTGAATCGACTTTACCCGCTATTTCGGAAGAGGCCAAAGCGATTATCAATGTGGAAAGATGCTCTATTTTTATGGTAGATCGTCCCACCAATATGGTATGGACAAAACTAAGTGATGGTGTAGGACGGATTGCTTTAGCGCTAGATTCTGGAATCGTAGGGCAATGTGCAACGAGCGAAAAATCGCAAATTTCCAATAATCCCTACGAAGATAGCCGATTTTTACCAAAAATTGATGAAAAAAGCGGGTTTGTGACCCGCAATATTTTGGCAGTTCCCATTTTTAACTCCAAACAAGCCGTTATCGGAGTGATTCAACTGCTCAATAAATACAACGGCGATTTTACTGAGAGCGATGGAGGGATTATGGAATTTTTTGCCAACTACGTCAGTGGAACGCTGGAGCTGGCGTTGTTGATGGAAGAGAATAAGAAATAATTTTCTTGCCTCCGTCATTCCCGTGAAGACGGGAATCTAGCTGGATACCCGCCTACGCGGGTATGACGACATCACAATAACTCTTTCTTCATCCAATGACTCAACACATACAATCCCCACGTGTGCTGTTTAAACTTTCCTCGATGCGCCATATCGATGTACTTATCCACCTCGCTTTGATGAAATAATCCTGTTTGGCCGTTGACTTCCTTGATCAATTTCACTCTATCCGATGCAATGAGCCACTCCATATAGGGATTGGCAAACCCTTTTTTCTTTCGATTTAGAACTTCATCGTTTAAATACTTTTTCCCGATCTGCTTGAGCAAAACTTTCGTCCCCCCCTCGCCCAATCGCATTTCATGAGGCAACGAAAAAATATTTTCTGCCAAAGTATGATCGAGAAAAGGTGCTCGAGCTTCCAGCGTGTGTGCCATCGACACGCGATCCAGCTTGGTCAAAAAATGTTCCCCGACAAACAGCTTGAGGTCGATAGCACTGTACCAATGGGACGGATGAGAATAGCCGCTTTGCTCAAATTTTTCTCTGTACGGGCGCAGGAAACGGAGTGACTCGTTGTCGCGTACATTACGGCGTAAGAGGAGGTTTTGCTGTAAATCGGTAAATTTTTCCCCTGACGTCCGGAAGAGCAGTGTCTCATCAAAAATCCGCTTGTACCATTCCCACTCACGGTTCATCGAAAAATTTGAATGAAAATATTTTTTGAGCCAGTTTTTATGATGAAGCGTTGACGCTTTTTCGATATCCAAATATTCAAAATACTGCCGATATCCCAAGAAAAGCTCATCCGAACCCTCGCCGCTCAGCACTACTTTGTACCCCTCGCTGGCAATACGCCGCATCAGCAAATACAACGGTAATGCAGCAGGATCATTGAGAGGTTCATCCATTTGGTCTAAAACAGTGTCTAAGTGCTCATCAAAATCCGTGCGCGAAATGACCACTTCGGTGTTCTCAAGGCCTAGATATGAGGCTGTGGCGCGGGCATTATCTCGTTCATCATACCCCGCGTATTCATCGTACCCAAGAGTAAACGTGGGGAGCTTGACCCCCTGAGCGCACGCAATGGCACAAATCATCGCACTGTCAATTCCCCCTGAGAGCAAAGCAGCAATCGGCACATCAGAATCAAGTCTCTTTTGAATACTTTTATGGAGAAGCTCTTCGATACTGTGCTGGGAGTTTTGCGGGGTATCTAAAATACTGTAATAGCTATACTTGGTGATTGTCCCCCGTTCAAAACAAAGATATTCTCCCGATTCGAGCTTCTGAATCCCTTCGTAAAACGTATGTGGCGGTGTCGGAGCTAAAAATGAGAGATACGAGCGCATCGCCTCTTCGTTCATTTTTATCGTTTGCAAAAACGGTTTGATGGCTTTGATCTCGGATGCAAACACGAATGTACGGTTATCATAATGGTAAAACATCGGTTTTTTTCCAAACCGGTCTCGTACCAGATAAAGTTTTTCTCCATCCAAAAGAGCAAACGCGAACATCCCCTCCAGACGATTCAGACATTCAATTCCCCACTTTTGATATGCGGCCAAAATCACTTCAGCATCGCTGGCGGTTTGCCACTCAAACCCCTCTAATTCATTCCGTAAAATTTTATGATTGTAAATCTCTCCGTTAAAACTAAGGATAAGTTTTTGATGTTTCAGCGGTTGATGAGAGCGTACATGATTGTCGGTAATGGAGAGACGCTGATGCGCCATAAAAAGTCTATCTTCTTCAACAATACCGCAATGATCGCGCCCGCGATGTGACAATGCCGCCAAAGCCGCGCGTGCCTTAGCGGGGGTATACTCACCAATGATTCCAAATACACCACACACCTACGCGCTCCTTCATGTTAAAGTTTTCGATATTATACGCTATCATAAGAAAATCACATTTTTTGATAAAGAACACAGCAATGATACCTATCTCGATCTCCCAAAAACAAATTGTTCTTGATTTTTTTGCGGAAGATATTAAAATTGTCAAAAAATATTTCAATGCTATCGGATTTGATTTCGATGAACGATTTAAATTTAATGTTTTTAAAGAGTTTATTTATGCTGCCGCGGGAATGTTTAAAGACCTCGATCCCACCATTTACAATCAAGAGCTGGTACAGCAATTCAACACCATTCGCTTTTTAAATGAACGCTACAGCGAATTTGAACAGCGAGGGCACTATGCTCTTAAAATATACGGTAAAGATTTTTTAAATGCCCAAGAGGCTTATGTAACCGAAAAAAAAGAGTTTGAAATGCTTAAAGCCGAACTTCAAATGTTAATTGCCAAAGCACAAACTCTCACCGTAAAACGTGAGAGTATGGAAGCACAAGCCAAAAATGCTCTTAATCCCATTGCAGCGGATGAAATCGATAACTTCACCCATGAGCTCAAGCGTGTTCGCCGAGAACAAGTCGATACTATCCATTTTATTGGTACTCACCGCCAAGAGCTCGAAAAGCATCAAGCGAATCTCAAAGCATTTGAAGACCTCCATCGTGAAGAGTTTTTACGCTATTTCAATGAAGTCAAGGAAAAACTTACCCACCAATACGCTGAATCCCTCAACTATTTTGGATTTGAATTTAATGAGTCTCTGTTTCGTAACTCCGAACGCTCTTCGACCATTCAACGCTTTAAAAAAGAGGCAGGGATACAAGGAGACATCAACTTATGTAAATACGTCGAATATTACCTGCGCAATGTTATCCCTGAAGCCCTTGCAGATGCGGTACATAAAGAGAAGCTGCTGTGCGCTAAAAAATATTGCAATGAAACCAAATCTGGTGCACCACTATAATCATGCATTTTTTCACAAAGCTTTTCTCTATTCTTACCCGCCATGACAAAAAGTTTCTCCTTTTTTTAGTCTTTATCTCGATTTTAATCTCCTTCGTCGAAATGATCGGGGTTACTGCAATACTACCTTTTATCACGATGGCGAGTAATTTTGCCACTATCCATACCAATCCCTACAGTGAATACACCTATCAACTCTTTGCTTTTCATAACGATATCGATTTTATCATTGCGGTAGGATCTGCACTGCTGCTCTTTTATTTCTTGCGGAGTCTTCTCAATCTCGGGTATTTTTATTTGCTCGCGAAGTTTTCAAAAGGGCGATACCATCTCATCGCATACCGTCTTTTCGAAAATTATCTCGGGATGAGCTACCGGGCCTTTACCGGTAAAAACAGTGCCCAATTGAGCAAAACGATCATCAACGAAGCACAAAATATGACCCTCTTGATCTCGGGGCTTCTGCTGATGCTGAGTGAAATATTTATCGTAATTTTTATCTATGCCGTGATGCTTGCTATCAACTGGAAAATCACCCTGCTCATCAGTATTATCCTCATTGTCAACGCCTTGCTTTTGGTCACAACCGTCTCTCGTGCCATCAAAACGTCAGGAGTACGGCGAGAAGAGCATCAAAAAAAGTTTTACGAGATCATCCAAAGCTCTCTGGGGAATTTTAAATTGATGAAGCTTTCTTCCAATACCCAACCCATTTTAGCACGGTTCGCAGATGCCAGTTCCGGCTATGCATCGGCCAATATACGCAACGAAACCCTCATCCATTTTCCCCGTCTTTTTTTGGAAGCACTGGGGTTTGGCATCGTTATTTTTATGGTCATTTATCTCGTCTATAAATACCAAAACGACATCTCAGGAGCCATGGCGCTTATCTCAATGTTTGTACTGGGGCTCTATCGTCTGATGCCCTCTGCCAATCGCATCCTCTCAGGCTACAATCAAATCCTTTTTTATAAAAGTTCTTTGGATATTATCCATAACGATCTGATGTATGACCCTGAAAATTTCGGCAACGAACCTATTTCGTTTGAACACATACTCCAACTGAATCATATCAATTTTGAATACGACGAAGCCAAGCCCATTTTACGCGACATTACCCTCACGATTCGTCATGGGGAAAAAATTGCTTTTATCGGCGAAAGCGGCAGCGGAAAATCAACCCTTATTGATCTGCTCATCGGACTGTATCGTCCCAAAACCGGCACCATTACCGTCGATGGCGTGATGCTCGATGAGCGCACGATCAAAGCATGGCGCACAAAAATCGGCTATATTCCCCAAACTATCTATCTCTTTGACGGCACCGTTGCCCAAAATGTCGCTTTCGGTCAACCTCTCAATGAAGCTAAAATCAAACACGTTCTTCGGCAAGCCAATATTTTGGAATTTTTAGAATCAGACCATGAGGGAATCCATACGATGGTGGGAGATGGCGGGATCAAGCTCAGCGGCGGTCAGCGTCAGCGAATTGCTATTGCCAGAGCACTCTACGGTGACCCTGAAATTTTAGTCCTCGATGAAGCAACCAGCGCACTCGACACCGATACCGAAGCCAAAATTATGGAAGAAATCTATAAAATATGCGCCAATAAAACATTAATTATTATCGCCCATCGCCTCACTACAATAGAGGGATGCGAGACAGTCTATAAACTTGAAGAAAATCAGATCATCAAAAATTCAGAGCATATAAAAGGCAAGACACCATGAAAGTTCTATTACTTGCAGGCGGGTATGGAACACGTCTTAGCGAAGAGACCGATATTCGTCCAAAACCGATGATCGAAATCGGTGGGAAACCTATTTTATGGCACATCATGAAAATATATTCTCACTACGGGTACAACGATTTTGTCATTTTACTCGGCTACAAGGGCTACCATATCAAAGAATATTTTGCCAACTATTTTTTGCATCAAAGTGATATTACGATTGATATGAGAAATGGGAACATGGAAGTGCATAACAACAGTGCTGAGCCATGGAAAGTCACTTTGATCGATACCGGCTTAGAGAGCATGACGGGCGGACGGATAAAAAGGGCCAAAGAATATATCAACAACGAGACGTTTATGCTCACTTACGGGGATGGGGTAAGTGACGTCAATATCCATGATCTTGTTGCATTTCACAAGCAAAACAGCAAACAAGCGACCATGACGGCGATTCAACCCGCAGGGCGGTTCGGGGCATTGGACATTGACACAAACCTCGTGAAAGAGTTTGTTGAAAAACCGGCAGGGGACGGCAACTGGATCAATGGCGGATTTATGGTGTGTGAACCTGAAATTTTGGATTTAATCGAAAACGATGCGACTATTTTTGAACACTATCCCCTGCAAACGCTCGCTAAAAATGGGGAGTTGTGCGCCTACAAGCACACAGGCTTTTGGCAGTGCATGGATACCTTACGAGACAAGATTGCCCTTAACGATCTGTGGGACAGAAATACAGCTCCGTGGAAAGTATGGTAATGCACACTCTCTTTGGCGGTATCTACACAGGTAAAACGGTTTTAGTGACAGGACATACCGGATTTAAAGGATCATGGCTTAGCGTTTGGCTGCACCAAATGGGAGCCAAGGTTATCGGTTATTCGCTGGAGGCACCGACAAATCCAAGCCACTTGGAGCTTTTGAATCTTGATATCATCTCCGTCATCGGAGATATCCGAAATTTGGATAGGCTGAATGAAACGTTTGAAACCTATAAGCCGGACATCGTCTTTCACCTAGCGGCGCAAGCCCTCGTACGATTGTCGTATGAAAATCCGATTGAAACCTACGAAACCAACGTCATCGGCACCCTCAAAGTATTCGAAGCCTGCAGAAAACACGCCGTTAAAGCAATCGTCAACATCACAAGCGATAAAGCATACGAAAACAAAGAGTGGCTGTTGGGATACCGTGAAAATGACCCCATGGGCGGCTATGATCCCTACAGTTCATCCAAGGGATGTGCCGAACTTTTAACATCAAGCTACCGGAATTCGTATTTTAATCCGCACGAGTATAAACACTCTCATACTACCCTTTTAGCATCATGCCGTGCAGGAAATGTAATCGGCGGCGGAGACTGGGCGAGTGATCGTCTAATGAGCGATATTATGGTATCGGTGAGTCAAGGCAAAAAAGTCAGCATTCGAAATCCGCACGCGACCCGTCCGTGGCAGCACGTACTCGAACCTCTCAGCGGCTATCTTTCTATCGGGCAAAAACTGCTCGAAGAAAAGGGTGAGTTTGGTGAAGCATGGAATTTCGGCCCAAGCGATGAGGGGAGTATTACCGTCGAAGAGGTGGTACAAAATGTCAAAAAACATTGGGACAAAATCGATTACGAGATCAACCGTGATCCGAACCAACTCCATGAAGCGAATCTCTTAAAACTTGATTGCTCAAAAGCCCACAGTCGATTACAATGGAAAGAGGTATGGGACAGTACAATAACGTTTGAAAAAACTGTCACGTGGTATAAAACATTTTATGAAAAACACACACTTCTGACCTCGGAAGATTTACAGGGCTACATCTTTGATGCGAAGAAAAAAGGGCTTTCGTGGGCAAGTTGAGATTGACCGAACTTCCTCTGCAAGGGGCATATCTCATCGAGCCAAATACCTCAGAAGATCATCGAGGAAGCTTTTCAAGGGTATTTTGCAAAGAAGAGTTATCGGATATTTTTGACGGAAATATCGCCCAAATCAATCATTCGATAACCCATCAAAAAGGTTCTATCAGGGGATTGCATTTTCAATATCCTCCCAATGCTGAGATCAAAATGGTTAAGTGTATTCAGGGAAGTGCTTTTGATGTGATAGTCGATATACGAGAAGGTTCTCCCACCTTTTTACACTCCTACAGTGTTGTTTTATCCAGCGCCAATATGCGTACGATCTATATCCCAAAAGGGTTTGCCCACGGTTTTCAGACATTGGAAGAGGATACCCAGCTGCTCTATATGCACAGCGAAGTGTATACGCCGGATAATGAAGGGGCTCTCAATGTACTCGACCCGCTTTTGGCTATAAAGTGGCCATTGCCATTGGGTGATCTCTCACAGCGAGACACCCATCATCCGATGATAAACAAAGATTTTCAAGGGGTTAGAGTATGAAATGCCGGTTTTGCAGCCATGATGTCCATCATGAGTTTATCGATTTGGTCAATGCACCCCCCTCAAATGCCTATTTAACCGTTGATCAGCTTGACGAACCGGAAGTTTTTTACCCTTTAAAAGTTCTGGTATGTGAAAAATGTCTTTTGGTTCAAGTCGACGAATATAAAAAAAGTGATGAAATTTTCGATGCCAACTATGCTTATTTTAGTTCGATGTCCAGCAGTTGGGTCGAACATGCCCGGAACTATGTAGAGATGATCACCGACAGACAAAAGCTAAATTCCCATTCGCACGTGATTGAAATAGCAAGTAACGACGGGTATTTACTCCAATTTTTTCAGTCCAAAAAGATACCGTGTCTTGGTGTAGAACCGACAAAAAGTACCGCTGATGTAGCACGGGGCAAAGGGATCACCATTATCGAAGAGTTTTTCGGGGAGACATTGGCTGGCACACTGCAAAAAGCCGATGTGATACTGGGGAACAATGTCTTAGCCCATGTCCCCAATATTAATGATTTTGTGAAGGGGTTAAAAGTCGCATTAAAAGCCGATGGGGTTATCACCATGGAATTTCCTCACCTTTTAAACCTTATTGAAAAATCTCAATTTGACACCGTATACCATGAACATTTTTCCTATCTCTCTCTTATGACAACGATGAGTGTTTTCAAAGTGCATGGGTTACAGATTTATGACGTTGAAGAGCTTGCAACACACGGCGGAAGCCTGAGAATTTACGCTACGCATATCGAAAATACTATCTCAATAGCTCCGCAGGTCAAAACGGTACTGCAAAAAGAAATTTCTGCCAATCTCGATAAACTTGAGGGATACAAGGGCTTTCAAGAAAAAGCCAATAGAATCAAATACGATTTTTTGAATTTTCTTTTACACGCTAAGTCTCAAAACAAAAAAGTTATCGGATACGGTGCGGCGGCCAAAGGCAATACGCTGCTCAACTATTGCGGAGTTAAAAATGATTTGATTGACTTTGTAGTCGATAAAGCCCCTTTAAAAGTGGGTAAATATCTTCCGGGAAGCCATATCCCGATCGTAATGGAAGAGAATATCAAAGAGCTAAAACCTGATTTTGTCGTTATTTTTCCATGGAATATCAAGGAAGAAATTATCCATCAGCTTGACTATATCAAAGAATGGGGCGGTCAATTTGTGGTAGCGATTCCCCGTTTGGAAATCTTATGAAAATAGCGGTAACCGGTGCTACAGGCTTTATCGCTCGACATCTGATTCCCATCTTAAAAGCAGATCACGAAATCATTGCCATCGCACGATTTAAAGACCCGACGGCTCACTATCCATGGCTCGATGGAATTGAAAAAGTAGCAATGGATATAACTGATCCGCAAAAAGATATGTTTGCTCTTATGGGAAAGCCTGACGCACTCATACACCTTGCATGGGACGGACTGCCCAATTATAAATCGCCCGATCATCTCACGCAAGGGGCAAAGCACCTTTTGTTTTTAAACAATTTAATAGAGAGCGGACTTAAAAACGTGACGGTCATCGGAACATGCTTCGAGTATGGAATGAAAAACGGGGAATTATCCGAAAACGATATCACTGAGCCTTCAAATCCATACGGACTTGCCAAAGACTCTCTCCGAAAAGCGTTAGAGTTTTTAAGCGCCGATAAAGCGTGTGCTTTTAAATGGATTCGATTGTTTTACCTGTACGGCGAAGGACAAAACAAAAACTCTCTTTTATCCCAACTGGACAGAGCAATAGAACACGGAGATGAATTCTTTAATATGTCCGGAGGTGAGCAGCTACGAGATTATCTACCCGTCGAGGAGGCTTCCAGGTACATCGCTTTAATAGCAACACAGAACGCGGTGGATGGAGTCATCAATTGCTGCAGCGACAAGCCCCTATCGGTACGAAAGTTCGTCGAAGATAGAATCAAAGAAAAATCGGCATATATCTCATTGAACCTTGGATTTTATCCGTATCCGGATTATGAACCGATGGCATTTTGGGGAAACAATACAAAACTAAAACAAATTATTGAAGGACAAAAATAGATGAATCCTATTGAACAATTTAAAAGAGAGAGAGCCGAACTCATAAAATCGAATGGAGAAAACGAGGAATTAAAATCTTCAGGATTAAATTTTTTGACAAAATCGGCTAACGTAAATTATTCTTATAACTTCTCTTGGCTTGGTCGCCCCATTATCCAATATCCGCAAGATATTGTGGCCATGCAGGAACTTATTTGGGAAGTAAAGCCTGACCTCATCATCGAAACGGGTATTGCCCATGGAGGCTCGCTGATATTCAGTGCTTCCATGCTCGCCCTTTTAGAGATATGCGGAGAAATTGAAAAAGGGGAAGTTCTCGGCATCGACATTGATATCCGAGCCCATAACAAA
>JAUYSQ010000136.1 GCA_030696285.1 Sulfuricurvum sp.
CACGGAATGCACTATGAATGAAATCGATAAAGCACACGAGATATTAGCCATCTACCGTTTTTACCGTATGGATGGCAAACTGTACCATTACGACGAAGATGACCGACTGGATGAGCTGTTTGATGCCGTCGTTCATGCGATCAACGATTGCGGTATGCTCAAACCGCTTCTTCCTAGAGAAGAGTTTGTTGTCCCTTGCCGTGGAATTCTTAATCAAGAGAGGGCATGGTTACAGCGGTTTGAGCATCAAGACACCCGTGCTTTTTTTCTCAGTGATATTTATGATTTTTTGAAGCTGTTTACGGGACGGACGAAGCTGCGAGTGAATTAACATATTTTTATCGATAGAGTAGTAAAAATCAAATAATTAATGATAAAATATATTATATTATATTATAATTAAGGATTTTACATAATGAATCAAAAAGAAATATTTCTACTATGTTTATTGCTTTTAAATTTAAATTGCTTTGCAGATGATACCTATGATGCTGAAATCGCTTACGATAAAAAAGAGTATATCAAAGCGGCTAAATTAGCAGAAAAAAGCTGTAAAGAAGGTAATGCGCTTTTCTGTACCGCATTAGGACGTCTTTATAAACATGGGCACGGGGTTAAGAAAGATAATTTAAAAGCAGAAGAGTATTTCAAAAAAGCTTGTCTTGGTGGAATCCATGAATCTTGCAAAGATATTGGAATGAAATATAACACAACCGTTCTTTCTTCAGAAATTCAAATGTACACCAAATCATGCAGTGCCGGTGATAGTACAGGGTGCTACAAGTTAGGTCGTGCATATTATAGAGGTGATGGTATTGCTAAGGATATAACAAAGGGGATGGAATTATTGAATAAATCATGTGATGCTAATTATGGTAAAGCATGCAGTTATATTGGACGAAACTATCAATTTTCCAGACCAAATGAGTTAGATAAAATGGAAGCTTATTATCTTAAGGCTTGTGATGCAGGAGATGCAGAACAATGTGGCAATCTTGGATATTTGTATTCTCGTGGACTATATGTAACAAAAGATGAACACAAAGGTATCGATTTTACAAAAAAAGGGTGTGATGGCGGATATACGCAAGCATGTATAAATCTTACAGGCATGTATAAGCCAAATAACGGTGAAGATTATCGTGACGTTATAGAGAAAAATATTCATCTTTTATCTAAGGCATGTGATGCTGGTGATGCTGACGGATGTATGCGTTTAGGGCAAAATAGGGATGGTTTTTTGAAAGCATCCAATCTTTTTGCACAATCATGTGAAAATGGAAATGCTCAAGCATGTAATGCTTTGGGTACACTGTATGAGCGCGGACAAGGTATTATCCAAGATAGAGCAAAAGCAGAAGCAATGTATGGTATGTCATGTGAATTAGATCCAGAATTTCAATGTTATCAGCTGGGTGAACGATACGAAAAAGGTAGAGGTGTTGAGCGTAATCATGATAAAGCGATAGAAGCCTATAGAAAAGGATGTGATGCAGGTAGTTCCTTGGCTTGTCGTGCATTTTCTGTCCATTAGCTACCTTTCCCCTAAGCTAATCTCGTATACTTCTAGGTTAGTTTTGGCGTAATTTACGCCCCTATCAACGATTCATAAGGAACATTTAATTGGACATGAAGGTTACGAATCATTGAAATAGAGAGTTGTCGTTTGTGGTTAAGTACTTCGGAAACTTTGGAGCGTGAGCCGATAATTGGGGTTAAATCTTTGGCTTCCATTCCCATCTGCTCCATCCGAAAATGGATTGCTTCAATAGGATCACATACAGGGATAGGAAAATGTTTAGCTTCATAGCTCTCCGCCAGTGTTGTTAAAATATCAAGCTCATCTCCCTCGGGAGTATTAAATTGGGCATCCATAAGCATTTCGATTCGTGCCAATGTTGCTTCATAATCAGCTTCGGTTCGGATGGGATGTATATTCATTTTAAATTTCCTCTGCGTTGATTTTGTCATATTCGGCGTGTGTGCCGATAAATCGGATATAAACGGTACCGTAAGGATAGTTAATCTTGACGATCAGTCGGTATTTGTTTCCGCCTACATTAAACACGACTTTGTTATCGGCTAAAAAGCTTGCTGTTTTATAGTGTGTCTTGATTTCCTGTGGAGTGACCCATTGTGCTTTTACTGCCTCGGCATACCATGCTGCCAATGGACTCAATGCATCGGGATGCTTTTTCCAAAATTCGAGTAATGTCCGTTTTGTAATGACTCTCATAATAGCAGTATAACATAGTTTCCCATAATGGGAATAAAATTTATTTATAGGACGGACGAAACTGCGAGTAGGCTAACTCGAACATATTATGCACTAGTTTCTGAAAGACTCCAGAAGGATGCTAATGCTCCCCGATATTGTCGAAATCAAAAACGGTGTCTATTTTACCGGTGCTTTTGACCCCAAAATTCGTACTTTTGACATCATCATGAAAACCGCCAATGGAAGTTCCTATAACAGTTATGTCGTTCGTGGCAGTGAAGGCGTTGCGGTTATGGATACGGTTAAAAAAGAGTTTTCAGATGATTTTTTTGCTCGACTTGAACGGGTGTGTACGTATGATGAAATCCGCTACATCGTACTCCACCATCTCGAGCCTGACCATTCGGGAGCATTAATCGAGCTGATGAAGCGCGCACCTGAAGCCCGGCTTATCATCTCAGGGCGGGCGGTTATGATGCTCAAAGGGATTATCAAGACAGACATACCCTACGAAATCGCTACAACGGGAAAAATTATCTCATTGGGGGATAAAACCATCGAGTTTTTGATGACCCCATTCCTCCATTGGCCCGATACGATGAGCAGCTATTTGCACGAAGAGAAGCTTCTCTTTAGCGGTGATGTGTTCGGGAGTCATTATTATGATGAGCGGCTTTTTGACGATGAAGTAGGCGATTTTATGTATGCTTTTCAATACTATTATGACCATATTATGCGTCCGTTTAAACAGCATGTTTTGAACGCGTTGGAGCTGTATCGCAAATTTGACATTAATATTATTGCGCCGCTGCATGGACCAATATTACGGACGAATCCCATGGGCTACATCGACAAATACGCTTCTTGGAGCTCTCAGTCTAAATTTCGTAAAAATGAATTGGGGATGAAAATGCTCTCGGTATTTTATATTTCCAGCTATGACAATACCCATAAAATGGCGGAAAAAGTGACGCAGGGAGCGGATAGCGTTGCGGGGATACGGGCGAGTATGTACGATTTGGCATCGTTGGATGAGCATAACATGATTACTCTGCTCGAAGAGTCCGACGCGATACTGATTGGTTCGCCTACGATTAATGGGGATGCCGTTAGACCTGCGTGGGATTTGTTGTCGTGTATGGCGTATTTGGAGAGTATCGGTAAGATTGGGGCGACGTTTGGTTCTTATGGATGGACGGGAGAAGCTCCTGAAATGCTGCATGAGCGGTTACGTGGATTGAAATTTCGTGTGCCGTTAAAGCCATTGAAAATCAAGTTGATTCCAACCGAAGAAGAGTTGGATGGATGCGTTGTATTCGGACGTGAGATTGCTGAAATTGCGATGGGAAAAATGATCGAGATGGAGTTAGTATAAAAATTGCATTTACCTTTGAAACCGTTCAAGGGAAATGCAATGAGTGAACTCGACATTTTGCGTCACGAAGTTGAAAGCTATCTCAAAAAATATGCCATTAACGATGAAGCGCGCTATATAATTGCACCATTGATTGCTAAAAAATCGCTGGAGATGAACCATCTTTATCAAGATTTAGGCTTTAAAAGCCGTACTCAGATGGGTGCGTATATGGCACAGCATTTCCCTCATTTAGCACAGCTCAAACCCAAAGATAAACTCTGGAAAAAATTCCTCTACGATGCCATAGGTCGTGTTGCTCCCGCTTGTGCGACGTGCGACGATCAAGAACATTGCTTTACGTGTCTTATTGCTGAGGCGTCTGCGTGAAGACCCCGTCGATTACGACCACAGAACTCTACCGACATCTCGATACCCTTATCTCAACGGATATTCCCGTATTTATCCATGGAAGTCCTGGAATCGGGAAATCGTATATCGTCGCCGATATTGCCAAAAAACACGGATTGGAACTCGTCGATGTCCGTCTCTCACAGATGGATCCCGTCGATTTGCGCGGTGTTCCGGCTATCCGTGATGAACAGACGGTGTGGATGGCTCCCGTCTTTTTTCCCAAAGATCCTCACTCAAGCGGGATACTCTTTCTCGATGAGTTAAACTCCGCACCTCCCTCGGTACAAGCGGCGATTTATCAGTTGGTTTTGGATCGTAAAATGGGGGAATATACGCTACCACATGGATGGCGTATCATCTGTGCCGGAAACCGTATTAGTGACCGAGGTGTTGTCTTTCGCCTCCCGACCCCGCTTGCCAATCGGATGGTACATCTCAGCGTCGAGGCACGGTTTGAGGATTTTAAACTCTTTGCTATCCGTGAGGGTCTACACTCATTTGTCATCGGATTTTTAGGTTTTCGTCCCGATTTACTCACCTCCGAACCCATCAGCGACGATGACAGCAATCCCGCTTTTGCAACACCGCGAAGCTATCACATGCTCTCCCATATCCTCAAACATAATGAGAACACGGCGAACATTGCACCTATTATTTATGGGCTCATCGGTTACGGTGCAGGAATTGAGTTTTTATCGTACGTCAAAGTGTACGAAAAACTCCCCGACGTTCAGGCAATTTATCGTGGTGAGTACCCGAGTGTTGATAAAAGTGAACCTGCATTACTCTATGCACTTGTTTCTGCAATGGTGGAACTCTATCGCGGAGGCGATGAAGCATCGAAGCATCTGTTTGGATTCGCTCAGATTTTACCAACCGAGTTTGGGGTAATGCTCATCAAAGATGCCATTGTCAAAGATGTCTCTATCGCAGAGTGTGGTGAGTTTGATGAGTGGATCGGACGCTATGGCGACTACATCCTTTAAGGATCGTCTCGAAAAAATACGGGTTCAGTTCCTTTTTGATCACCCTTTTTTAAGCGTCCTAGCCCTCTCGATTCCCCATAAATACCAGAACAACCCTCATACGCTCTTCGAAACCGATGGGGTAAGTATCCGCGTTGATGAGAGCAAAACGATGGGGTATGATGATGGACGGTTAAAATACCTCTATGCTCATGTACTGCTCCATATCCTCCTCAAACACCCTTTTCGGATGAGGGGACGGGAGAAGCCGACGTGGAATCGCAGTTGCGACATCGTTATCGGGCTTTTGTTGAGTGATTTTCAGCGTGTCGGATCAGCAGACGAAGAAGCAATGGTGATCGAGTCGTTTCGTGACAAAAGTGTAGAGGAGGTGTATCATGCCCTTTACCGTGAAAGCGACGAGGGAGAAGGGCAACCTAGTGATGATAACCCGACTCAGCAGAAGATGGACATTATAGAGCATGAGGGTGATACGCAAGTCGCTGAGGAAGAATTCGATGCCCTGATCACCCAAGCGATGGGGGCGGCTCGGAAGCAGGGGAATATCCCAGCATCGCTTTTGGAGATGTTTGATGAGATTACCAAACCCTCTATCGATTTGCACACGTTGTTACACGCCTATATGACGGAGAGTTTTTTTGATAAAGAGTCTGATTTCTCTCATCCAAATCGCCGTTTCATCCATCAGGGGCTTTATCTCCCCGGATACCGATATGATCGAAATAGGTTGAGTTTTTTTATCTTTTTGGATCGTTCTATGAGTATCACGGGGGACGTATTTTCCCGCTTTTTAGGGATTATTGATTCCATTGTCCGCATGAGTCATGATTTCGAGGTGAGTGTGATCCCTTTCGATGAACGGGTGTACAGCGAAGAGAAAAAGAGCTACGATGCGCAAGGAATATTACCTAATATTAATTTTGCAAAAGGGAATGGCGGGACGCAGTTTACCCCCGTGTTGGAGTATTTAAACACCCATGCAGGGGAGAAAAATCTGGCGGTGATACTGAGTGATGGCTATTTTACGGTGGAGAAAGCTCCGGCAATGCAGACACTCTTTTTACTCAGTGAGAAAAAAAATTTAAAAAGGTTTGAACGTTATGGAGACGTCGTCTACTTTGACTTACCGTGATCACATCGAAAAGCTCAAAGATGATTTGGATTTTGAGGAGCAAGGAGATGCGATCTATCTCGATCATGAGGATGATGAGGCACGGCTATTGTGGGCATTTCATCGCCCAAGTGGTTCTCATCCGCACCAAGTGGGTGATCGTAATACCGAGGTAGCAATTATGGCGTTTAATCACTCTCGGTTGGGGGCATTGGAACGGTTGACACGGTTGAATCCTAACGTGATTAGCGATCCTAATTTACGCCGTCATATCCGCAACCGTAGCCGTATGCTGTTTCGGGCTCTTGTGGATAACGATTTTAGCGAACTGCTGGAGGTGTTGAGACTCTTTCCCGTTTTCATGGATCAAGCGTGTGATCAGATGATCAACGGTCGTATTTGGAATGAGCACTACGCTTCACCGCTTCGTGCCTCACAGTTTTTAGATGTAGCGCATGAGCATATTAACGAGAAACTCGTCGATGGGGTAATTCGCCGACTTCGACCGCTTAGACACCAAACGTTTGATGAGGCAAAAGGGCTGTTGTCCGAGTTAGTAAGTCAAGCACAAAAGTTGCATTCAGAGATTAAAGTGCATTATGTAAAAGAGTTTGAAGCGTGGATGAAGAGCGAAAAACTTCACCCGCTTCAAATCATCGTATTGACAAAACAAATCGCTCTATTGAAGGAACTCCATGTCTGAAACGAAACTCAAAGTGATGCAAACAATCTTTAATCTCAGTGATGAATGGGAATACAATATTTATGAATCCGATGATATAGCCGAATACGCACAGATGGATAAAACTGAAGTAAAAAACATTATGTCTGAACTCTATAATGAGGGATATTTGGGCGAATGTATGAGTGCGGGGGATGATGGATACGATACATTTTACCTCAACCGCCGCGGACGTGCTGTAATCGGGATAGAGTAATTATGAAACTGGTCATATTTTATGAAAAGCCTTTCTGTGCTGCCAATGCCAAACAAAAGCAGATACTGCGTTCCAGCGGATGCACGCTGATCGAACGTAATCTTTTAGAACATGGTTTGGATGCCCAATCTCTCCGAAGTTTTATGGGGGATAAAGCAGTCAGTGAGTGGTTTAATCCTGCTGCACCTGCTATCAAAAACGGCGAAATCTTGCCGGAAGCGTTGGATGAGGAACGGGCGATGGAACTGTTGATGGGCGATCCAATTTTGATTCGCCGACCGTTGATGATTATTGGAACTGACAAACTGTGTGGATTTGATGCGGTAAAAGTGGCGGAGATACTCGATAGAACTGTCGAAGAAATGCCAAAGATAAACTGTATGGAAAAAGGGTGTTTGGAGAAGAACTCACTAGAATAATTACTTTGATGTATATCCTTACTTCGTAATACGATAGTGTATTTAATGTAGACTTTGCATCTTAATATCCTTGATACCTTTTCTACGTTACACTCAATAAATCCTTTGTTATCTGGGCTAAATCAAACAAAAATCACTTTTATTTAATACTGTCTTACTCGGAACTAGATAGAATACATAAACGTATTACACTAAATTAAATTTTGAATCAAATCAAGGAATATTATGGCAAAAGAAAATAATAATGATTTTGAAGCGTCACTTTTCAAAACAGCGGATCAACTGAGAAAAAATATAGATGCTGCGGAATACAAAAATGTAGTTTTAGGATTGATTTTTCTCAAATATATTTCTGATTCATTTCAAGAACTCCATGACAAATTATCACAAGATGACTTTTCTGACCCCGAAGATAGAGATGAATACATAGCTGAAAATTGTTTTTTTGTACCAAAAGAAGCAAGATGGGCTGAACTTCAAGCAAAAGCAAAACTTCCTGAAATCGGTGTTTATTTAGATGATGCTATGACAGCAATAGAAAAAGAAAATAGAGAACTTAAAAATGTTTTACCAAAAGTCTATGGAAGAGCAAATCTTGATAAAGCATCTCTTGGGCAACTTATCGATGTTATTTCAGATATTGAGCTCAAAGCTCAAAGTGAGAGTTCAAAAGATTTATTGGGTCGTGTTTATGAATATTTTTTAGGTGAATTTGCCAGTGCAGAGGGTAAAAAAGGTGGGCAATTTTATACACCAAAATCTATCGTAAAATTGATGGTTGAGATGATTGAGCCTAAAAAAGGTAGAGTTTATGACCCCGCTTGTGGAAGTGGCGGTATGTTCGTCATGAGTGAAAAGTTTGTAGAAGATGTGATAGGTGGGAATATTCAAGATATTACTATCTACGGGCAGGAGTCCAACCAAACCACTTGGAAACTATCTAAGATGAACTTATCTATACGAAATATCAACTCAAAATTTGTCGCTTGGAACACAGAGGGAACATTTCTCAAAGATGAACATCCTGATTTAAAAGCTGATTATATCTTGGCAAATCCACCGTTTAACCAATCAGAATGGGGAGCAGACATACTTGCAGAAGATGGCAGATGGAAATATGGAACTCCTCCAAATGGAAATGCGAACTTTGCTTGGATGCAACATATGATTTACCATTTAGCAGTAAACGGTGTGATGGCTACTGTCTTATCAAATGGAAGTTTGAGTTCTATGACAAGCGGGGAGGGAGCTATAAGAGAAAAAATAGTGAGAGATAATCTCGTGGAGTGTATCATCGCTTTACCAAAACAGCTATTTTACAACACAGGAATCCCAGCAACGATTTGGATACTCAGACGAGGAAGAAGCCCTCACGATAATCAAACTCTTTTTATCGATGCTTCAAATCTCGGATATATGAAAACGAGGGTTCAACGAGATTTTCGTGAAGAAGATATAGAAGATATAGAAAAAATATATAAAAACTGGAGAAAAAAAGAGAACTACGAAGATATAGCAGGGTTTTGTAAATCAGCAACACGTGAAGAGATAGAAGCACATGGTTTTGTTCTAACTCCTGGGCGATATGTTGGTATGGAATATGAAGAAGATGATGGAATACTTTTTGAAGAAAAGATGATTGAATTAACAGCAACTTTATCACAACAAATGGAACAAGAAAAGATTCTTGATGAGGAGATAAAAGAGCAATTATCTAAAATAGGCTATATCTTATGATAACCAATGAAAAAGCAAAAATATTGTTTGATTTAGAAAAACAAACAAAAGAAAAACAATATATTTTGCCAAATCCAAATGAAATATTAACGATTGAGCTTTTGCCATTAAATGAGCATTATGAAAATGAAATTTTTAATTTGGATATAAATAGAAAATATTTAGCTCTTTCAAAAAGAACTTTTCAAACAAGAGTTCAACAAACTATTGTTTTAAGAAGACTTGATTTTTATGCAGGGCATAGAAACCCTACAATTAGTTTTGTTCCTAAAAATATTGGTAGTGATATTTTAGAGCTTATGAAAAAATATGAAAATATTAAATTTGAAAAAGAAACGCATATACATTTTTACATCGATGGATATGGTGAAAGATGGGCATTTCCTGTAAATGAATTTAGTCTTTTTAGCTCTACTTCACTGTATGAACAAGCAAAAGAGTTTTGTAAATACTGCAACATAAAAGATATACCAGAGTTTACTCAAAAGGATTTGTTATGCATGGTATAGATAATTTAGTTAATAAGTATATTGACTTCATAAAAGAAAATATGTCTATAGATAAAATTGATGATACAAGTTATGAAATAGAGACACCTTTTTTAGATAGAAGAAATGATTTTATTACAATTTATGTGATTTTTGATAAACAAGATAAAAACAATATTATGCTTACTGATAATGGATATACTTTGAGTGATTTGGAACTCAGTGGATTGGAATTTAATACTCAAAAACGAAAACAAGAACTTCAAACTGTATTAAATGGATTTGGAGTGCGATTAGATAAAGAAAAAAGACTTTTTGTAAATACTACTGCTGAAACTTTTGCACAAAAAAAACATAATCTTATCCAAGCATTATTAAGTGTAAATGATATGTTTGTATTGGCTCAAAATAAAGTTATGAATCTATTCTATGAAGATGTGGGGTATTATTTTGATGAAAATGATATAAGATATGCTCCAAATGTAATCTTAGAAGGCAAATCTCACTTCAATCATAAATTTGAATATATTATTCCAAAATCAAAAAATGCACCTGAGCGAACTATAAAACTTCTCAATCGTCCTAAAGCAGAAAATCTAAAAGCAACACTTTTTGCCTTTGAAGATACGGGAGATAAAAGAAATGGTAAAGGTTATATTATACTTAACGATGAAGAAAGTATAAAAACTGATTTAATAGAAGCGATTAATGAGTATAAAATCACACCAATACTTTGGAGTCAAAAAAATAGCTTTAAAGAGGAGTTGGCTGCATAATGAAAACTCTACCAAAGGGATGGAAAGAAGTAAAGTTATCTGAAGTTGGTAAGATAGTTACGGGAAAAACTCCTTCAAAAGATAATCCTGACGATTGGGGAAGTAAATATAATTTTATAACACCAACAGATATTAAAGATGATTCAAAATTTATTGATAAAACAAATAGATTTATATCAGAAAAAGGGAAAAATAGATTTCAAAATATGATATTAGATGAGTACTCAATTATAGTAACTTGTATTGGTTCAGATATGGGAAAAATTATTATTAATAAAAATAAAGCTCTAACAAATCAACAAATTAATTCAATTGTAGTTAATACTAAATTTGACAAAGATTTTATTTATTACAAATTAAAATCAGAATATAAACTATTAAAAAGACTTGCTGGAAGCGGTTCAACTATGCCCCTTTTAAATAAATCAGATTTTTCAAATATTAAAGTCATTTTGCCAGAATCACCTGATGAACAAAAAGCCATAGCAAATATTCTCTCTTCTTTGGATAAAAAAATAGAGCTTTTAAAAGAACAAAATCAAACTTTAGAAACGATAGCTCAAACGATTTTTAAAGAGTGGTTTGTAGATTTTAACTATCCACATGTCACAGGCGAGATGATAGATAGTGAGATGGGTGAAATTCCAAAAGGGTGGAGAGTTTCAAATTTAAAAAATATCTCAGAAGTAATTTCAAAAGGTACAACGCCAACCAAATCAGATATAGAAGGATTAGCAGAAAGTATTCCTTTTTTGAAAGTAAAGGATATTACAGATAATGGAAATATTAAATATGATTCATTAGAAAAAATTCCTTTTGAAACACACATGACTGTTGTAAAGCGTTCACAATTAAAAGAGAATGATTTGTTGTATTCAATAGCTGGAACGATAGGCAGAATTGCTATTTTACCAATACACCTTGATAATTCAAATTGTAATCAAGCTTTGGCATTTATTCGGCTAAAAGAAAAAAATACATTTTTAGAATATGTTCATCAATGGATACAAACAACAGAAATAATAAATAAAATAAATTCAAGTATTGTTCAAGGTGTACAAGCAAATGTAAGTTTAACTGTATTAGGAAATTTATCAATAATTATTCCAAATGATGAAACACTCAAAAATTGGCATGATGTTATCAAGCCAATTTATAAAAAAATATTGAATAATAATTTTCAACTTCAAACTATAATTGAAACAAAGATTATTTTATTGCCAAAATTGATGATGGGAAAAAAAAGAGTAATAGGATTTGAAAGTGATTAGAGAAAAGGTTATTTTTGATACAAATTTTTTGCTTGAAAAAAGATTGAAAAACTTTTTTAGCAAACAAGAACAATTAGAGAAATTTTCAAAAGTAGCTGATATCATTATTCCCGATATGGTTTTAAGAGAATTAAAAGAGAAGTATAAAAGAACCTTTGAAAAGGAAAAAGAGCAATTTTTAAAAATGTCTCTCCCAAATGTATTGTTTCACAATACAGAAAGTGTAAAAATAGATGCTAGTTTAAATGAATTGTTGAATTTGGAAAAAATAAACTTTGAAGTTATAGATTTAAAAGATTCTAAATATTTATTTCAGATGAAAGAACTTGCACTCAAAAAAGAACCTCCTTTTGTTTCAGATGATGGAAGTGATAAAGGCTTTAAAGATGCTTATATATATTTTACAGTCTTAGAATATTTAGAAAATATTGCTGATAAATATATATTTTTTGTAACTAACGATAAATTGTTTAAAGTTGCGTTTGAAAAATTTCCAAATGTCAGAGTTATTGAAAGCTATGATGAGTTTATTAAAAAAAGTATTAGTGTTTTATATGATGACTACTTTATTGAAAAACTAAAAATAGAAATAGATAATGATATTGAAAAAGAACATATTATTGATTATTTAATTGATTTCAATGAAAATCAAATTTTATCTATTCATACAAATGGTAAACAATATGTTGTAGAAGTAGATTCTGGAGAAATAATTTCATACGATATAGAAGGTTTTGATAATGAATAACCAACCACAACCTACACAATTTTTACTCTACAAATCTGAAAATGGAAAAATTAAGGTAGATGTGCTTATCCAAAATGAAACGGTATGGCTGACACAAGAGCAAATGGCAGAGCTTTTTGGGCGAGATAGGACAGTTGTTACTAAGCATATTAACAATATTTTTAAAGAGGGTGAACTGGAAGAAAAAAGCAATGTGCAAAATTTGCACTTTGCTCATTCAGATAAACCTATAAAATATTACAATCTTGATGTCATTATTTCAGTAGGCTATAGAGTCAAATCTTTACAAGGTACACGGTTTCGGCAATGGGCTACACAGCATCTCAAAGAGTTTATCATCAAAGGTTTTACGATGGATGATGAGAGGCTCAAAGACCCTAGACAAATATTCGGTAAAGATTATTTTGATGAACAGCTAGAGAGAATCCGAGATGTACGAAGCAGTGAACGAAGAGTTTATCAAAAAATCACAGATATTTACTCACAATGCAGTGCTGATTACGACCCAAATCATGAGACAAGCAGAGAGTTTTTTGCAACAGTACAAAATAAACTCCATTTTGCTATCGTAGGCGAAACGGCTGCTGAAATTATTTATAACCGAGCAGATAGTACAAAACAAAATATAGGACTTACAAGCTGGAAAAATGCACCCAATGGAAGAATCAGAAAATCGGATGTGGTAGTAGCAAAAAATTATCTCTCTTTAAAAGAGTTGGATTTTTTTAATCGAATCGTCACAATGTATCTTGACTATGCAGAACTTCAAGCTAGTAATCAAAACGTGATGTATATGAAAGATTGGGCGGTAAAACTAGATGCTTTTTTGCAGTTTAATGAAAAAGAGGTTTTACAACATAAGGGTAAAATTTCTCATGAGGTAGCTGTTGCTCTTGCATTCCTGGAGTACGAAAAATACGCAAGTTCACAAGATAAAAATTACTTATCTGATTTTGATAGATTACTTTTAAATATGGAAAAACAAAATGATAAATGAAAATTCCATAGAAGAAAACCTTATCGAACTTTTAAAAAAACAAAACTATAGATATATTTATGGAACTGAAATTGAGCGAAGTTTTGATAGTGTAGTTTTGGAAGAGGAGTTGAAAAACTCTCTCAAACGACTCAATCCCACGCTTCCTCAATCTGCCAGAACAGAAGCTTACAACCACATTTTGCATATAGGCTCAAGCGATTTGATGGCGAGCAATGAAAAGTTTCATAATCTTTTGTGTGATGGAGTTACAGTTGAGTATGAAAAAGATGGTACGACTCAAGGAATCAATGTCAAACTGATAGATTTAGAAGTAATTGAGCTAAATGATTTTTTGGTAGTAAATCAATTCATCATCAAAGAAAATAACAATGAAAAACGACTTGATGTTGTTCTTTTTATCAATGGTTTGCCTTTGGTGATCATAGAGCTTAAAAATGCACTCGATGAGAAAGCGACACTTCATAAAGCCTATACCCAAATACAAAACTACAAAAAAGCGGTTCCTAGTATCTTTTACTACAATGCGTTGACGATCATCTCTGATGGAATCGATGCGAAAGTTAGCTCTCTATCGGCTCCGTATTCGAGATATTTGGCTTGGAAATCACCAGAAAAAAAAGAAAATGGCATACTCCCAGAACTTCAAATAATGACTGAGCGGATGCTAAAAAAAGATGTTTTACTGGGCTTGATACGATTTAATACCGTTTTTGAAAAAGAGGAAGCAAAAGATGAAAAAACAGGTGTTTTATCGATAATAACTGTAAAAAAATTAGCTGCTTATCATCAATACTATGCAGTTCAAAAAGCTATCAAAAAAACTCTTGAAGCTATGGGGAAAAGCCAAAAAATAGGGGTAGTGTGGCATACACAAGGAAGTGGAAAATCACTTTCAATGGTATTTTACACAGGGCAACTTGTGGTCAATAAAGAGATGAAAAATCCAACTATTGTAATACTTACAGACAGAAATGATTTGGATGACCAGCTTTTTGCTACCTTTGGAAATTGTAAATCACTTTTGAGACAAACACCTGTTCAAGCTACAAGCAGAGATGATTTGAAAAGTATACTTAATGTTACGGGTGGCGGTATTGTTTTTACGACTATTCAAAAATTTAGTGATGAAACGGGCGAGATAAGCAGTAGAGAAAATATCATCGTAGTCGCAGATGAAGCACATCGTAGTCAATACGGTTTTACGGGTCGAATCGATAAAGACGGAGATGTAAAATATGGTAGTGCAAAATATCTAAGAGATGCCCTGCCAAATGCTAGTTTTATTGGATTTACGGGTACACCTATTGAGAAAGAAGACAAATCAACTCCTGCTGTATTTGGTGAGTATATAGACATCTATGATATAGCTCAAGCGGTTAAAGATGGGGCAACTGTACCCATTAGTTATGAGAGCCGACTTGTAAAAATCAAACTTAATCGTGAAGTGACAGAAAAAATCGACGAGCTTATAGAGGGCATTGATAACACAACAGAAGGGCAGATCGAAAAATACAAATCAAAAAACTCTCAAATCAATGCGATAGTTGGGCATAAAGATAGATTAAAAGATATTGCAAACGACATTGTAAATCACTTTGAAGCAAGACAAGAGCTTTTTAGCGGTAAAGGGATGATAGTTTGTATGACAAGAGCTATTGCAGTTGATTTGTATGATGCAATCGTACTTTTGAGAAAACATTGGCATAACGATGATTTAGATAAGGGAAAAATAAAAGTTGTAATGACAAGTTCAACGGATGACCCCGAATCTTTTCAGCCACACAGCACAACTAAAAAAGATAGAAAAGTATTGTCTTTAAGACTCAAAGATATACATGATGAGCTTGAGCTTGTAATTGTCCAATCGATGTGGCTTACTGGGTTTGATTGCCCACCGATGCACACCATGTATATTGACAAAAAAATGCAGGGTGCAAACTTGATGCAAGCCATTGCAAGGGTAAATAGAGTTTACAAAGATAAACCAGGGGGTTTGATAGTTGACTATATTGGTATCGGGCAAGATTTACGAAATGCCATGATGATCTATGTTGAAGCAGGTGGAAAAGGTGAAGCGGTTTTAGATATAAAAGAAGTTATAGCTTCTATGCTAAGTAAGTTTGAAGTTATAGAACAGATGTTTAATGGGTTTAATTACTTAGAATATTTTCAAACTCATGAAGTCAATCAAAAATTACAATTTTTGATGAAAGCTACAAATTTTATTTTAGGTGATGAAAAATTACAAGATAGATTTTTAAGTGAACTGACAGCGCTTTCAAAACTTTATGTGATGTCCGTTCCTAGTTTTGAAGCAGATAATATAAGAGATAATATAGCTTTTTTCCAAGCTATAAAATCAAGAATAAATAAATTTACTCCTAGTGGATTTAAAAGTGACATCGAGGTAGATACTGCAATAAAACAAATAGTTGATGCTGCATTAACGACAGACGGTGTTGTAGATATACTAAAAGAAGTAGGGATAAAAGCACCATCAATCGATATTTTATCTGATGAGTTCTTGCTTGAAGTCAAAAATATGGAACATAAAAACTTATCGTTTGAACTTCTAAAAAAATTATTGAATGATGAAATAACTATTCGAAAGAAAAAATCGATTATTCAAGGTAAAAAGTTTTCTGAGATGTTGGAAAATGTAATCAAAAGGTATCACAATAACCAAATAGACACAGCCCAAGTAATAGAAGAACTTTCTCACATAGCTAGAGAGATGAAGCTTGAAGATAAAAAATCACACGAGTTAGGTTTGACGTCTGAAGAGTATGCTTTTTATATGATACTTTCTCAAAATAGCTCAACTGAATTTTTAGAAGATCATAAGATGAAAGAATTGATACACCTTATCGTCGATATTATTCGTAAAAATGCAACGGTTGATTGGAATAAACGGGATGATGTCAAAGCAAAACTTAGGCTTTTAGTCAAAAAAGTTTTGATGAGGTATGGATACCCACCTGATTTGGCAAAACTTGAAGCAGATAAGGTTTTAGAGCAAAGTGAACTATTGGCGAGTGAATTTTTGGACATTAACTGAGAAAAATGGAAAAAGGGTACTTGGAGAAGAGGGCGGAATAAAAATCAGTAGTGTCATTCCCGCGAAGGCGGGAATCTAGCTGGATACCCGCTTACGCGGGTATGACGAAGAGGGTTAAACCGCTCCGAAAGCAAGTTTGCCTTGAGCCGTTTGAGTGGTTTTGATCTCTTCGTAGGTTTTATCGGTGATGCGAAGATTGGTACGTTTGATTTCATTGCACACCGCATCGATTTTCTCTTTGTCAGACATCTTCTTCAGATCGCCTTTTGAGAGGTCCGCGTAGTCAAGTACTTCGTTCCAAACAGAACTTTCATCCAACGCATACACGTAGAAAGTGATTCCTTCGTAAACAATTTTCCCTTTTCCATTAATATCAGAGATAAAGAGAAGATATTTTCCCTCTGGTGTTAAATACTCTTTGTATTTTGCAACAAAACCTTCGAACAGGTTAATTGTAGGGAGTTCGCACGCTAAAAAGTCGATGGTGTCG
>JAUYSQ010000149.1 GCA_030696285.1 Sulfuricurvum sp.
GCAGAGTCTCATGTCGATAACAGCATTAAAAATCCAGGCGTATTTGTCCAGACCAATGTCAACGGCACCTTTACCCTTATAGATGTAGCGTATAAACACTGGATGGATGCACCGTTTAAATACAAAGAGAAGTATTTAAACGAAATGTTGAATGATGAATATTTAATTATAAATGAAGAAAACAATCATTCAACACTCAAAATTCAAAATTCAAAATTGGAAGCTTCGCTTCCGCGCTTCCACCACATCAGCACCGATGAAGTCTACGGAACCCTCGGAGAGACAGGACTCTTTACCGAAGAGACTGCTTATGCACCCAACAGCCCTTACAGTGCAAGTAAAGCTGGAAGTGACATGATCGTCCGTAGTTATCACCACACCTACGGCATGAATACCGTCATCACCAACTGTTCTAACAACTACGGACCAAAACAGCATGATGAAAAACTAATCCCGACCGTTATCCGCAAAGCGCTCGCGGGAGAGAACATCCCCATCTACGGTGATGGCAAAAACATCCGTGACTGGCTCTATGTCCTCGATCACTGCAAAGGAATCGATCTCGTATATCATAACGGACGCAGCGGAGAGGTGTACAACATCGGTGGGTGCAATGAGCGTAACAACAACCACATCGTTGAACGTATCTGTACATTACTGGATGAAATGGCTCCTCGTCATTCTGAGATTGCGGATCAAGTCCGCAATGACAAAACCCGTCATCCCGTACTTGATACGGGATCCATCCCCTCATACAAAGAACTTATCACTTACGTAGAAGATAGAGCCGGACACGATCGCCGCTACGCCATCGATGCGACGAAAATCGAAACCGAGCTGGGATGGAAAGCCGAAGAGACGTTTGATACTGGGATTGTTAAAACCATAGAGTGGTATTTGAGAAAGTATAAATAAAGCATTTGGGTCAGACTCCATTCATTCAAAAAAGCATACGGATACACAAAAACGCAAATAGCTAATGTTTTATATCTAAGTCCTAGTGAAAAGCATTTGGGGAATAGGTGTCAGGTATTTACTTTATAACTAGAATTTTGGATGGAATACAAAACTATTGACATTCAATATTAAACGTGATAATATTGTCTCATGAACTATCAATGGAATGAAGAAAAAAACGCTCTTCTTAAAGCGCAGCGTGGTATAGGATTCGAAGATATCGTTACTGCGGTTATGGAAGGTGCTATAGTCGATATTATCCGACATCCAAATACAGAGAAATACCCCGATCAGATGATCTATATCGTCGAAGTCTTGGAATACATTTATATGGTTCCATACGTTCGCAATGATCAAGAAATTTTCTTTAAAACCATCATTCCAAGTCGAAAAATGAAAAAAATCTATAAGGATGAAGTATGAAATTTGATGCCTATGAACAAGAACTTCTCGATGCGGTAGAATCGAGTACACAATTTGAACGGATTAATGACTATGAAGATGAAATTATGATGGCGAAAGCTGCTGCAAGAAACTTTCTTAACAAAACCAAAAACATCAACGTTCGCCTCCCTGAATACGATATTATTCAACTTAAACGCAAAAGTGCAGAACTCAGTATTCCTTATCAAACTATTCTTACCTCATTAATCCATCAATACGTAACAGGGCGTATTCACGCCGCAATGTAAAAATATAAACAGCAGTTGACAATGAGCCACTCTTTAGCTGACTCTTCGTTCATACCATACCTTTCCGTTTTGCAAAATATCAACTTTATAAAAGTAATCTTCTCTTTGGTTGAGGAAGCTACTAGAAGCAGAAAGTACATCTATGCCATTGGTTTCATATTTTCGCATTAAGTCTAATAAAGTCATTTTTGCCTCTATTTCATACTTATCGAGAGCATCATTACTGATATCATCCTTGACCAAAAACAGATCAATATCACTATCTTCCGTTGGAGTTCCATAAGCATAAGAGCCAAACAGGATGATCTTATCAGGATCAAGAGGCTTTAGGCGTTCTACGATTTCATGTTTCAACACTTCAATATCTACCATCTGATCCCTCCTGTTTGTAATTAGAATGATTATACATCAAAATGGATAAAGGTCAGATAGTGTAATAGGGAAAATAGGGGTCAAAAAGGTAATGGGGTCAGACCCTATTTAGGAAGTCGAAAATTAAATAAAATATACAATAAAGATAAGACTGAGTGTTTAGAGATGGGGTTAGATTCCATTAATTCAAAAAAGCTTACGAGTACGGATACACAAAAATGCAAATAGCTAATATTTTACATCTAAGTCCTAAAA
>JAUYSQ010000152.1 GCA_030696285.1 Sulfuricurvum sp.
CGCCTCTTTGGCTTTTTCTTCGTTCATCAAAAGACCCATGATACGTTTTACCGAGTAAATCGTTTTATCCGGGTTTGTGATCGCTTGACGTTTTGCCGGATCACCTACGAGGATTTCCCCTTTATCTGTAAACGCAACTACTGATGGAGTAGTATTCTTACCCTCTTTGTTCGGGATAATTTTCGCTTCACCGCCCTCATAGACAGCAACACATGAGTTAGTTGTGCCTAAATCGATTCCAATTACTTTTGACATTTTAAGCTCCTAAATTTTAAATATATTTATTTTTGTCATTCCCGCGAAGGCGGGAATCTAGCTGGATCCCCGCCTTCGCGAGGATGACATCTTAATTTGCTATTACTACCATTGCATCGCGCAATGTTCGTTCTTTGTATCGAAACCCTTTTTGAAAAGTGTTGACGATTTCACCACTTTCGTGAGCATCACTGTCCACTTTCGAGACGGCATTGTGAATATCCGGATTAAACGGCTCAGACTCATCCACAGCAGTTACGCCATGTTTTTCGAGAACGCCTAAAAGCTGTTTCATTGTAAGCTCAACACCCTCTTTAAGTTTTTCAAGTAAAATGGTTGCATCCGCTTCGCTCGCCGTAGCACCGATTGCCATAGAAAGCGAATCAACTACAGGGATTAAATCTTTGGCAAATTTTTCATTTGCGTACTCAAGGGCACTGTACTTTTCACGTTCAAGACGCTTTTTAATATTATCAAAATCGGCATGTACGCGAGCGTACTTGTCTTGCAACGATGCCAATTGAGCTTGAGCGGTTTCCAATTCATTTAATGGTTCAGCAACGCTCTCTTCACCTTCATTGACGATGACTTGCTCTTCACTTACCACTTCTTCATTCGTTTGGGTTGACATAATGTTTTAAAGCTCCTTTGTTGAAATCCGGCGTTATTATAATACATTGAGTCGAATGATGTCAAGAGGTATATTAATATTTTTACTAAGAAGTGTTTAGTCTATTACTATCAAGTATAGATCATTGCTCTATCAATGATAAAAAAACCTTAGAAAAAATGTGCTATCATAATCAGTTAAGGTAATGACGATATTATTAATATTTTGAAAGGTGATTTTTATGACTGATTTTCCTTCATCTCACTATCACCTTCAAGAGACTCGACGCAAGGGGTGGCGTGCAGGAATATTTATTTTTCTGATCGCAGCTTTCATATCCGCAGCCGTGATTTGGCATTTGGAAGGGATGCGTTTGGAAAAAATGCATGCCGATACGACAGAGATCGCCCATGAAAACATCAATCTTTTACGCAAAAACATTGATCAGATACTAGCACTAACCTATCCTCTGTCCGGAATGATTGAGCTTGACGGAACCATCCCTAGATTTGACTCAATCGGAACAAAACTCATCACCTTTTATCCCCTTATTTCCGAAATTGCTCTTGTCCCGGATGGGATTATCAATCACGTAGTTCCCCTCTCGGGCAATGAAAAAGCTCTGGGCTTTAATCTGTTCACCGATCCAGAACAGCAAACAGAGGCTTTATTGGCCCGAAAAACGGGAAAACTGACACTCGCAGGACCGTTACGTCTCGTCCAAGGGGGAGAGGGACTCGTCGGCCGCTTGCCGGTTTTCACAAAAGAGAAAAAGTTTTGGGGATTTGTCCTGATCGTGATCCGTTTCCCCGATATTCTCAATGCTACAGCTCTTGGAAACCTCGAGAAAAAAGGGTATCACTACACGCTTACCCGC
>JAUYSQ010000161.1 GCA_030696285.1 Sulfuricurvum sp.
GGAGACGGTACGGTCAAATTCGTTCCACTTGGAAATTACAGCAACTACAACCTCCTATCGAGTTCTTTTACCTACACGCTTACTGATAATGACGGGGATTCGGCTACGGCGACGATCACCTTGAGCGTTACTCCGGTTGCCGATGCACCGACGATGCAAGCTGATCGTACCGTGTCGACGAATGAAGACAACAGTTGGAGTGGCAGTGCTCATAATGGGGATAAATCTAATCCTGTTGCATTGGGACTTATTCTTCCGACAAAAGCTGATCAAGTAGATCTTAACAGTGTAGGGACGATCGGAGATGCTCCCGAACGCCTTGGCTTATTAACATTTCAATTTAGCAATAGTATTACTTTTGGAACGGCTACGATTGTATACGATACAGATGGAAATGGTTCGCTTGATGGAACATTGCAAACGATTGCAAAAAATCAGTCTTTTACAATTGATATTCCAGGGATAAGCTATACAGGTGCAAGCGGAACATATTCTCTGACACAAGCACAATATGAATCGTTGGCAATCATTCCAGCAGAAGATAATGCGGGAAATATACTCTTTACGATTAAAACTGCGTCACACGAAGTTACAGACACGGGAGCATTGATTGGTACGGGTGATATTGTTTCCGCTGTCAAAACTCAAAATGTTACCGTTAATGTTCTTGCCGTAACGGACCCTGTGAGTTTGACATTTGATAGTGATGGCACAGAAGCGGATGGCAATAATAAAACCTACACCTTTACGGCTCTCTCAGAGGGGATTAACGTTATCAACTTGGATGCAATTTTAACTGCGACGTCTGGAGATATTGATGGTTCAGAAAATCGATGGTATACCATTAGTGGAATTCCGACCGGTACGGTAGTAACAGTCGGAACTTCTTCGGGAACAGCAGATGCCTCTTTGGGAGGAGGTTTGGGTGCGGTCACAGTACAATTCCCGAGCAATACCGATATTGATCCTGCATTCACCATGACATTTCCAGAACAATTTAGTGGAACAGTGAGTGGCACTATTACGTTAAAAGCAACCGATACCGCACAAGGTTCGGCGACTACCTCGATTATTAATGAAACAGACAGTGTAGCGTTTAACATCGTCGTAGCCCCGGTAGCCGACATCACAACCCTAGCCGTCACCCAAGCACAAGGAGACGAAGATACCCCTATCGCATTGGCGATTCGCCCCACATCGGTCGACTCTTCAGAGACGTTTACGATTACCATTGCCGATATTCCAAGCGGTTCGGAGATGATATACAATGGAACTTCTATCTACACCACCAGTGAAACGAGCGGAAGCGTTACCATTGCTGCTTTCGACAGCACGAAAACCCTAACGATCAAGCCTCCGTTTAACAGCAATGGAGACTTTAACCTCCACGTAACGGCCCATTCAGTCGATGCGGGACAAACCGGAGCCAGTTCAAGCACATTGGCGTTGAGCGTA
>JAUYSQ010000164.1 GCA_030696285.1 Sulfuricurvum sp.
TCGGGAGATGGTCCAGCTCAAATACCTCACGGCTAGAGATGATATGCTTGCCGTCTATGGGAAGAACGCTTACCTCTCGAGTCTGTGCTCCCGTAGCGATAATAGCCTTCTCAAAACCGATTCTCTCACCTGAGACGTCAACCGTATGGGCATCGATAAAACTAGCAGAACCGTACATCATATCCACTCCTGCTTGCTCTAGTAGCCATACGACACCTGAACGGAGCTCATTTTTTAAGTGTACGGTTTTTTCTGAAAGTTTTCCAATATCAAGCCCCTTCATCTCCATCTCTATGCCGCACTCTTTGAAATAAGAAGCTTTGGAAACATATTCAGCACTTTGTAAATAATTTTTGGTCGGGATGCACCCCTCATTCAGACACGTTCCGCCGATACGCTCTTTGCCTTTATCAATCAGAAGCGTTTGAATCCCGGCACGTCCGAGCTCGATGGCTGCTTCATATCCTCCGGGACCTGCACCGATCACCACGACTTCATATTCTTTCATATTACCTCCAGATACTCATGCGCCATATAACTGCTTCGGGTATACGGTGAGCTTTTGATATAACGAAATCCCATTTCCATCCCCAGTTTTCGAAAAAACTCGAACCGCGTCGGCTCCACATATTCCACTACCGGCGCATGTGCAGAGGAGGGAGAAAGATACTGCCCGATACTGAGATACCGGCACCCTGCATCCAAAAGATCTTGCATCAAATGCTTTACCTCATCATCACGTTCCCCTAATCCTAACATTATGCCACTTTTCGTAGCAGCTGCGGGATTCAACTCCGAAAGCTTTTTCAAGACTCGAAGGGAGCGTGCATAGTTTGATCCGCGACGAACATCATACAAACGCGGTACTGTCTCCAGATTATGCCCGATGATCTCAGCTGTACTTAGTGCTACTTGAGAAAGAGCCAAGAGGTTTTCTTGCATATCGGGGATCAACAGTTCTACGGTGATCGAATCCTCCATAGCTTTAATAGCACGCACCGTTTTACAAAAGTGTTCCGCCCCACCATCGCTCAGATCATCGCGTGTGGAACTGGTAATCACCACATGGCGCAATCCAAGCTCTTGCACCGCGTGTGCCACATTCTGGGGTTCATTCGGATCCGGCATTAAGGGTTTCCCTTTACTCACGGCGCAAAAACGGCAAGCCCGCGTGCAGATCGTTCCTAAGATCATAAACGTCGCTACTTTTTCTCGAAAACATTCACTGATATTGGGACACATCGCTTCTTCGCATATCGTGTGCAGATGCCTATCGCTTAAGAGCATCTCCATCGCTTTATGATGACTGAGAGTGATCTTCTTGCGAAGCCACTGCGGTTTACGAAGCAACAAATTGTCCATGAAGATTCCACCTTTTTTGACTGTACTTCTCTGCCAAAAGTTCTTGTGCCTGATTTTTTTCTCTTTGAGTCAATGTATCGGCGTTCAGATGAACCCCAAACGTTTCAGAAAATGCCTCCTGCACCAAAGAAGAGAGCTGTGTATACTCCACACAGATTCCAAGGTTTTCCAATGTTGCGGCGTGTACGAGTCCTGAATCCCCTCTAAAAAGCGGGCTAAATTGCGATACATCTATGCGCATAGGAATCGTTCCGTGCTGCAATAATGCCAAGCGGGTATAGTGCTGAGCGTTGCCCCCCATTTTTTGCCCATTGATCGTAAGGTCATAGGCTTCATTTCCCGCCAGACAAATATCGGATCGACTCTCCTCTTTACCCTTAACGTCACGGGCATACTGAGCTTTAAGTGTGAGTTTTTCATACAAATGAATCAAAAATCCACACAAATAATGGTAACTCTCTTTGATCCCTGTCTCGCTCACGAAATCGCGGGACACTATCAGGGAATAGGAGAGATCACCGCCATGCACTAAAATACCCCCTCCGCTGATACGCCGTACGCAGGATATTTTTTCTGCTTCGACTTTTTCCGGATGCAGATTTTTGGAGAAATTTGAGAAACGCCCAAGAGTGAGCGCACTCTCCCATCCATAGAGTCGAAGCGTTGGAAGAGTGTCCCGTGTACAGCCATTTAGCAGCGCTTCATCCACTGCCATATTCCATTCAGCAGTCCCGATTCCGGAATCAATAAAGCGCCACTTTGAATGCGTAAACATAACCACCTCACTGTATATCATTTTTTTCTTAGGAATTTGAAATATACTATTCATTGTGTTAGAGCGTGATTGATTGTACCTTAAAGAACAAAGTTTTAAATGAGGTTGATGCAAAAATGAAAAAAAATTGGATCGAAAAAAAAGCGGAGGATGTCACAGTTCCACCCAATCTGATGGATTACCAAAAAGTATATCAATCCTTTCAATGGGACAGTGTATCAAAGCAGTTTGAAGGATTACCAAGTACCGGGCTGAACATCGCCCATGAGGCAATCGACCGCCATGCCAACGGGTTACTTGCCGGTAAAACCGCATTGGTCTGGCTGGGAGAGAACGGTGAACGGCGTACCTATACCTTTCTGGAGATGAAAAAATTAAGTGCACAATTCGCGAATGTTCTAATCTCACTGGGCATCTCCAAAGGAGAACGGGTTTTTACCCTCTCCACACGCCTCCCAGAACTCTACATCGCCGCACTCGGCACTCTCAAAAATCGCAGTGTTCTCTGTCCTCTATTTTCTCAGTTCGGACCCGAACCGATACTGCAGCGCCTCGTGCGCGGTGATGCCAAAGCCCTTCTGACAACCAAAGCTCTTTTTGAGAAAAAAATCCGTCCCTTACTGGAAGAATTACCCCAACTTCGCTACGTCTTTTTGATCGATGTCGAAGAAGATGAGAGTGAACAGATACGCTCGCTGTCGTGTCTAATGAAAAACGCTTCTGACGTGTTCGACATTCTCCCCACCGATCCCGAAGATATGGCGGTGCTTCATTTTACAAGTGGGACAACCGGAATGCCCAAAGGGGTAGTACACGTCCATAAAGCGATTTACACTCATTGGATGAGCGGTCACTATGTTCTCGATCTTCATCCGGATGACATCTACTGGTGTACCGCCGATCCGGGGTGGGTGACGGGAACATCGTACGGGATCATCACCCCGTGGCTCCACGGCGTCACCAATATCGTTGATGAAGCCGAGTTTGATGCCACGCGATGGTATCGCATTTTGCAAGATGAGAGGGTAACCGTCTGGTACACTGCACCGACGGCGATACGACGGTTGATGCGTCTGAATAGCAATCCTTTGGAGGAATACAATCTCTCCTCCTTACGCCTCATCCAAAGTGTCGGTGAACCGCTCAATCCCGAAGCGGTCATTTGGGGGATGGAAAAACTGAAACTCCCCATCCACGACAATTGGTGGCAAACAGAAACGGGGGGAATTATGATCGCTAACCTGATCTCTCAACAAATCCGTCCCGGATCGATGGGACGCCCCCTTCCTGGGATCGAAGCGGGAATTGTCATGCACAACGATGACGGCTCCGTTACAGAAATCACCGAGCCAAACAAAGAGGGAGAACTTGCCCTCCGTCCCGGCTGGCCGTCGATGTTTCGCGCCTACCTTCACAACGAAGAAAAATACGCCAACTCTTTTGTCGGAGGGTGGTATCTTTCGGGGGATTTAGCGTATAAAGACGAAGACGGCTATTTTTGGTTTGTGGGACGTGCTGATGACATCATCAAAACCTCCGGCCACATGGTAGGGCCGTTTGAAGTCGAAAGCACGCTGATGGAGCACCCAGCTGTCGCCGAAGCGGGGGTGATCGGAAAACCCGATCCCCTTATCGGACAGATTGTCAAAGCCTTCGTCTCTCTCAAAACGGGGTTTGAGCCCACCGAAGAGCTCAGACGCGAGCTGATCGGATTCGGACGCAAAAGACTGGGAACGGCAGTTGCCCCCAAAGAGATCGAGTTTCAACAAAGCCTCCCCAAAACCCGAAGCGGAAAAATTATGCGACGACTTCTGAAAGCGCGGGAAATGGGATTACCGGAGGGTGACACCTCTACCTTGGAAGATTAATCTCGAAACGCATACCCGTTCGCCCTGAGCTTGTCGAAGGGTAATTCATGGTTCGACAGGCTCACCACGAACGAAAAACGGAAAGTGAAGCCAATAAAAAGGAGATTACAATGGATCTAACCTTAGCAGAAAACTTTTACCGCCAAATGCTCCTCATCCGCCGCTTTGAAGAAAAATGTGTCGAGATGTACAGCAAAGAGAAAATCAGAGGCTTCTTGCACCTCACTATCGGTGAAGAAGCCGTCGGGGTAGGAGTAATGCACGCACTTACCCCAGAGGATGCCATCCTAGCTACCTACCGCGAGCACGGACAAGCTCTCGCACGAGGCATTCACCCCAACCGTATCATGGCTGAGATGTACGGAAAGGTGGAGGGGTGTTCACGGGGACGAGGCGGTTCCATGCATCTTTTCGATGCCGCGACACGCTTTTACGGCGGAAGCGCTATTGTCGCGGGTGCACTTCCCGTAGCAGTGGGGATGGCACTGGCCGATAAGATGATGAAGCGTAAGCGGGTTACCGTCTGCTTTTTCGGGGACGGAGCCGTAGCCGAGGGAGAGTTTCACGAATCACTCAACCTCGCCGCACTGTGGCACCTTCCGATCCTTTTCGTCTGTGAAAACAACCGTTATGCAATGGGAACGGCCATCGAGTTTTCCCACTCCGAGACGAACCTTGCGAAAAAAGCATCGTGCTACCGCATCGAGTCGCACCAAGTAGACGGTATGGATGTCGAAGCGGTGGCCGAAGCGGCACAAAACGCGGCGGAGTCTATCCGCGCCGGAAAAGGGCCGGTATTTCTTGAATGTCTAACGTACCGTTTCCGCGCCCACTCAATGTTCGATGCCGAACTCTACCGCTCCAAGTCTGAAGTAGAAGAGTGGAAGAAAAAAGACCCTCTTTTACTCCTTTATCAACGCTATCCGAGTATTGATATTGACAAATATGAAAGCGAAGCTGCCTATATCATCAATGAAGCAGTGAACTTTGCCGACAATGGCACATGGGAACCGATAGAAGATCTCACACGCTTTGTCTATACACAGGAGGCAGCACAATGAGTACCGTCATTACTTATCGAGAAGCAATCCGACAAGCATTGCGTGAAACGATGGAGAGAGATGAGAGGGTCTTTTTGATGGGAGAGGATGTCGGTCGCTACGGCGGGAGTTTTGCTGTCAGTATGGGACTGCTGGAGCAGTTCGGGAGCGAGCGGATCATTGACACCCCTCTTTCGGAATCAGCGTTTACGGGTGCGGGGATCGGTGCGGCACTGAACGGCATGCGTCCTATCGTCGAGATCATGACGGTCAACTTCAGCCTCCTTGCACTGGATCAGATTATGAACAACGCCGCCACACTCCTTCACATGTCGGGCGGACAGTTTAACGTCCCTCTGGTGATCCGCATGGCGACCGGAGGGGGAAAACAGCTCGCTGCCCAGCATTCGCACTCTCTGGAGGGGTGGTTTGCCCATATCCCCGGACTCAAAGTCCTCACCCCCGCTACCGTGCAGGATGCCTACGAGATGGTAGGGTTGGCGCTTGCCGATCCCGATCCCGTTTTAATCTTCGAAAACTCTCTCCTCTATAACTCCAAAGGCTCATTGGATACCACCTCCATACCGCTGGCTATCGGAAAAGCTAAAGTACACCGTGAGGGCAAAGATCTAAGTATCCTCACCTACGGTATCAGCGTTTTTAAAGCCCTAGAAGCGGCCGAAATGCTAGCGAGCGAAGGAATTGAGGCTGAAGTGATCGATCTGCGCTCTCTTCGCCCTCTGGACGATGAAGCGATCATGGCAACCGTACGCAAAACCCATCGGGTAATGATCGTGGATGAGGGGTGGAAATCGGGGAGTATCTCGGCAGAGATTATGGCACGTATCAACGAGCAGGCCTTTTTCGAACTCGACGCCCCTATGGGACGGGTCTGTTCCGCCGAAGTCCCCTTCCCTTATGCCAAACATCTCGAAGATGCCGCACTGCCGCAACCTGATAAAATAGTCGCAATGGCAAGAAAACTGATGGAGGAATCATGAGCGCGTTTGTAATGCCCAGTCTGGGTGCCGATATGGAATCGGCGGTGTTAATGGAGTGGAAAGTCAAAGAAGGGGATCGTGTCGAAAAAGGGCAAGTGATCGCCGAAGTGGAGACGAGCAAAGGGGTGATCGAGATCGAAGTCTTCGAAGAAGGGATCATTGAAAAAATTCTTGTGACCGAAGAAACAGAGTGTGCCGTAGGTATGCCTCTAGCGATGATCCGTACCGAAGGTGCGAGTACCACCGAGAAAATATCAGAGCAAAGCACCCCTGAACCCGTTGCAGAAATACCACACGCCGATGCCCCGCTCGAAGCACCAATCCCAGAACCCACTATCCAAGAACGGATCAAAGCCTCCCCTGCCGCACGGCGTAAAGCAAAAGAGATGGGAATTGACCTTTTTAGCCTTGCCGTGCAAGGGGAAGAAATACATCTTTCACAAGTCGAATCCGCCACTCCAGCTGAGCTTGTTGAGCCAAAAACCGAAGTGAGCGGTATGCGTCAGGCAATTTCCCGTGCTATGAGCCGCTCCAACGCCGAGATTCCCCACTATTATCTGGGCACTTCCATCAATATGACCCCCGCATTGCGCTGGCTCGAAGAAGAAAATAAAAAGCGCACGATCAAAGATCGGATTCTTCCCGCCGCATTGCTGATTCGTGCCGTTGTCCTTTCTCTCAAAGCCGTCCCCGAACTCAACGGTTTTTGGGAGAATGATGCCCCAAACATCAAAGCAGAGATCCATCCTGGAATCGCCATCGCGCTGCGCAAAGAGGGGCTTATTACCCCCGCGCTCCTGAATGCCGAAACGATGAATCTCGATCAAACGATGCACTCGCTGGACGAGCTCATCACCCGCACCCGTGCAGGTAAACTGCGTAACACCGAGATCACCCGGCAGACGATCACGATCACCAATCTCGGTGATTTGGGAGTCGAGAGCGTCTACGGCGTCATCTACCCTCCACAGGTTGCTTTGGTAGGATTAGGTCGGATCATGGATGCCCCATGGGCTGAGGGAGATGCGCTGTGTGTACGTAAAGTGATGCAGGCGACGCTCGCGGGAGATCACCGCGCCACCGACGGACGAACCGGAGCAAAATTTTTGGAAAAATTAAACGATCTATTGCAACATCCACAGGAGCTACTATGACCCAAGAGCAGATCAAAACCGCCATCATCGAGCAGATCCTCGAAATCGCCCCAGACATTGATGAAGCGGACATACTCCCCGATAAAAATATTCAGCGTTCTTTGGAGATCGACTCGTTCGATTTTCTAAAAATATTGACCGCTTTGAATGAGGTAGTGGGAGTAGAAGTCCCTGAATCCGATTATGCGAAGGTCGATACGCTGGAACATATGTGTGAGTATTTCAAGGAGCGGGTGAAAAGTTGAGTTAGGGTTAGCCCTCCCCGCCGTTCACCTTCCCCCGCATCTTCTTAATATTCCCGTGCTTTGTCTTACTGTCCATCCGTCTTTTCTGTGAATTTCTGGTCGGCTTGGTCGGTTTGCGTTTTTTTTGGATGACGGTGACGCTTTTTATGAGTTCTCTTAGCCGCTCCAACGCCGCTTCTTTGTTCTCTTCCTGACTTCGAGACTCTTGGGATTTGATGTTGATGATGCCGTCTTTTGTAATCCGATGATCGGTAATCTCTTGCAGCCGCTCTTTGTAAAAATCGGGGAGGGAAGAGGCGTTGATATCAAAACGCAGATGGATCGCTGTCGAGACTTTATTGACATTTTGCCCGCCTGCTCCCTGAGAGCGGATGGCGGTTATCTCAATCTCGGCATCGGGGATGGAGAGAGTGGGGGTTATTTCGAGCAATTACTCATGTCCCTGTTTTTTACGGCTGACATAGTTCAAAACCGCCATGGAGACGATCAAAATACCGACTCCGCTGATGAGGTAAAA
>JAUYSQ010000167.1 GCA_030696285.1 Sulfuricurvum sp.
AGATCATTACTGTTCCCAATAAAAATATGATCGGTGAGGTGATCGTCAACTCCTTTAACTATCGCATCGTGGAGTCGAGCGTCGGTATCTCCTATCATGATGATGCCGAAAAAGTGATGGAGTTGATAAAAAAGACAATTGACGGTTTTGAGAATCTTTCAAATGAAAACAAATCTATTGTTGGAATACAAAAATTTGGTGATAATGCGGTAGAAATCGGTATGCGCTACTGGGTGCCTACGAGAATTTTTTTCAGGATTCAGTATGAAGTCAATATGGCGGTCTACAAAGCGCTCAATGACGCGAAAATAACCATTCCATTTCCTCAGAGAGAAGTGCATATTTATGGGCAAAATATCCTAAAATAAAGGATAAAGAGCCCAACGGGCACCCTTATGCCGGAAAGTTTTCCGATAGGGTTTCTTGCAGTGCGTGTAGGGTATTATCAAGGCTAAAATCCGATTTGTAGACATCATGGACGGAATAACTTTTTAACGGCGTGGCTCCGCAAAATTGAAAAGTTTTGTGCAAAGCGACGTTCGCCTGATCGACGCTCATCCCTTCAAAGAAACCATCAGGATTATTAAACTCACTCGTCGGGCAGTTGTAAGTAAAACTGAGCATATAGTTTTTCCCTTGCATCAATCCGCCACTGCCGTATTTTTTGGACGCATCGTCGCGGCTTCTCCCGTCATTGACGTAAGTAACGGTGTTGTTCCCGCCTGAGAAGACTTCATCCATGTATTTTTTCCCCAACCATGGCAATCCCATCCAATAAACAGGAGACTGGACGAAAATAATATTTGCCCATTTGAGTTTTTCGAGCTCTTCAGCGACCTCATAGCCTTCATCAATTGCGGTTTCACGCACTTCGTAGCCGTTTGCCAGAAAAAACTTTTTGGCTTCGTTGAGGAGATCATGCGTCAGATTGCCGTTAGCAAATCCTTCGTATTTTTGGTGGAGATTGAGAAGAAGGACGTGTTTCATTGAGTTTTTCCTGAGATAGAGGTATAGATGGGATTGTACTCCGATAGGGTAAATGGGAGGTTAGATGGTATCTTTTTGAAGTTTAATGGAGCTCAAATTTAGCATATTATGATAGTGAAGTAGATTGTTATAAAACAACCTAGAAGTGCTCTGCGGGTGAATCCAGCTCTTTTGTGGGGATGGATCCCGTATCGAGTACGGGATGACAAGAAATGTGGTAATGACTACAAAGACAAAGCCTGTTGAAATTAAAGCACATCCCTAGAATCGGGTGTAACATCCGGTACATTTTTCAGAAGATTTATTGCATGGGAGCGTGAACCTAAAGCAGATCTCTCTATCAAATATTCTTCTGTTCGCAATGATGCCAGTTTTTCACTCAAGGCAGTGATAATAAACTGATTAATAGATACATCCCCTTTGAATGTTTCAATCTCCTGTCGATAATAGTCAGGAATTCTTAGTGCGAAATTCATAATGTGCCTCCTATTTGGCGTAATAAATCTTTTGGTATCATTACTTTGATACCCATATGTTTTTCAACATTCGCAAAATCTTTCAGATTATAAGTAATGATAGCATCTGCCCCTGCGTTAAAAGCAGTTTCTAAAATCATATCATCTTGCGAATCACGTAAAAAAGGTCGCCATAAAAAATTAATCTTCTGATGATGTGAAATCAGACATAAATCATCTATAAAGTGATTAATCTCTTCATCACTTAAATTGCCAATTTTTTCTTTATTTGACGGACGTTTTAAAACAGCTTCAATTTCTACCGTTAATGTATTAGAAATGACATTGATTTTTTCTTCCGTCTCAAAAAGATATATAAGTAGAGCATTCGCCGCACCATTACGGCTCATTAATGCTGCTACTATGACGCTGGTATCCAAAACTATTTTCATAGTGATATTATATACAATATCGTTTTAATGTCAAGATTACTAAAAGAGTAATTGCTTTGACGTTTAGATCCTCTTTTCTCTCCTCGCACAAATCTTGCAATACTCCTTCTAATCAAGGAGTTGCCATGGAATTCTCCCTCAGCAAACACGAGCACAAACCGCTTCAAGTCAATCCGATCAAGCACTCTCAGCCGATGGGCGCGACACTCGCATTTTTAGGGGTTAAAGATTGTATGCCTCTGATGCACGGTGCGCAGGGGTGTGCGTCGTATACGAAGGTGTTTTTTACCCGCCATTTTAATGAACCCATTGCGGTGCGTAACACTTCGGTGAGTGATATTACTGCCGTTTTGGACGGGGGCGATTACTCGATTTTGATGGCGATAGAGAATATCCAAAGCAAAGAGAAAAATATCAAACCCTCTATGATTGGTTTGCATACTACGGGACTCACCGAGACCAAAGGGGATGATGTTCGGGGTGTTGGGATGCATATCGAGATTCCCTATGTGTTTGTCAATACTCCCGATTATGAGGGGGGGATGGAGAGCGGTTGGGCGCTTACCGTTACGGCTATGATTGACCAGCTGACTGAATCTGCAACTGAGGTAAAGCCAAACAAACTCGTCCTTTTACCCCATCTGAGTATGCAGCCCATCGAAGTTGAAAAAATCAAAGCGTTGTGTGAAGATTTTGGATTTGAGACGTATGCGCTGCCGGATCTCTCTACCTCTTTGGACGGATATTGGGAAGAGGCTCAGGGGAAACTATCAAACGGCGGTATTACCGTCGAGGAGATACGTGATTTGGCTACGTGTGCGACAGTCATTACCATCGGTCAATCAATGAAAAAATCGGCAACTGCTTTGCAAAAAAAGAATTCCTCTGTTAAACATATCCATTTCGATCATTTGATGGGATTGGACTCGAACGACAATTTTGTCGCAGAATTGATGAAAATCCGACATACACAACCTAAACCTCTTATCAAACGATGGCGTGCACGGTTGCAAGATGCGATGCTGGATTCCCATTTTCTCATCGGAAGTTCCCATTTCGTCATCACGGGTGAGCCGGATATGTTGGTGGGGATGTGTGCGCTGATTCAAAGTGTCGGTGGGACGGTGGATGCGGCGGTTTCTACGACGTTTAGCGAGGTACTTCATACCATTGAAGCCGAAAAAGTCTTTGTGGGGGATTTGGAAGATGCACGTCAGTTTTTTGAGGGTGCGGATATGGTTATCAGTAATTTTCATGCAGAACGAATCTTGCATAGTTATCACGATACGGCATTGGTGATTCGAGGTTTTCCTAATTATGAAGAGTTAGGGAATCAGCTTAAAAACGATCAGCTGTATGAGGGAAGCACCTATTTTTTATTCGAGATAGCAAATTCATTGAGAAAGGTTAAGCATGAACACTAAAATCACAATTGAAGGGGTTAAAACGATGGATAGCGCATTGCGAGTTGCTTTTGCAACCAAAGATATGGAAGAGATCAACGCCCACTTCGGCGGAGCGAAAGAGTTTGTGGTTTATAACGTCTCTAAAGAGGGATATGAAGTCTCTGAAGTGATTAAAACCGATACCAATGACATCGAAGATGATGATAAAACCGATTTTCGTGTTCGTGCTCTCAAGGGTGTGAATATTATGTACAGCGAGAGCATTGGCGGTACGGCAGCAGCGAAGGTTATCCGCGCTGGAATCCATCCAATGAAAGTAAACGACTCAACGTTGATTGAAGATGTGCTCAAGAGCTTAGTAGAGATGATTAACGGCAATCCGCCACCGTGGATAAAACAGATAATCCAAATGAAAACCGAACACGATGTTCGACAAGACCGATGGGCAGTAGGAGAATAATTATGGAAGCAGAAAAAACAATGAATCCTTTTGGTGTGGAATTAATCCGCCAAATCCGTGCGCTTGATCAGTTTGGAAACTGGTCACGAATCAGTGATGATGAATTACTCATTAAGAAATACGTCAAGACCAAAGAGGAGCTAAAAGCAGTTCCTGTCATCGCTGATATTGATGAGATGATGATTAATGACATCAAAATGATCTATAAAGCGATAGCGTTATCGTTTGAGCGCAAAACGGGGATTGTGTGTAATGTCATCATGGAAATGAGTCATGAAGGGTTTGGACGATGTGCGATTTTGAGTGATCGTATTTGTATCATTGATAAGTATTTTAAAGATGCTCATCGTTTTAGTTTTCGCTCTCTTGAAGCCCTTTTTGAAGAAGGGGACAAAAATTTGGAACGTGCGTTGAAGGTGTATGAACAATACAAGCCGTGCATGATAGGAGTCTGATTATGGCAAAAGTTGGTATTTTTTTCGGCAGCAGTAGCGGTGTGACACGAGGAGCAGCAGAATTGCTCAGTGAACAGTTATCAGGTTCCGAGCTTATCGATATGGAAGAAGATTTTGATGGGATAGAGCAGTTTGAGGAGTTCGATGTTCTTCTCCTTGGTTCATCTACATGGGGGCAGGGTGATCCTCAGCGTGACTGGGTGGATCCGCTGTATGACCTTGGTAATGACAGTCCTGATTTAAGCGGTAAAAAAGTGGCTTTTTTCGGTGGCGGGGATCAAAAAACACATGGTGAACATTTCCTCAGCGCACTTGGGAAAATGCATGATTTGTTTGTATCTTTGGGAGCAGAGGCGTATGGATTTACCTCTACAGATGGGTATGACTATAAATTTTCTCTAGCCCAACGTGATGGGAAGTTTTGTGGGCTTGGGATCGATGATGTGAACCAAGAAGATTTGACGCAAGAGCGTGTTGTCGGTTGGGCAAACCAGCTCAAAATTGAGATGGGACTATAAGGAGATTATGATGGGAACGTTAGAGGAATTTCAACGTATTACTGATAGTGAGGAGTTTTTCGAATTTTTCGATTTGGAATACGATGAGCGTCTTGTGAACTCAAAACGGTTTCATATCATGAAAAAATTTGGCGAAATGGCTGAAAAAGCCAAAGGGCATGATATGGGGGGCGATGAAAAATTGCTTGAATATTATAAGTTTGCCCTCATCAGCGTGTATAAAAATTTTGAAAATGGTTACAGCCCATCGGCTGCTGATGTGTGGGAGATGTTTGATAAACCAAGCGGATGCGGTACGTGTGCAACGTCCACCAGTTGTAATGATGTAGAGGAGGTGAGTCATGGAGTCCACGCCTGCACTAGTCAAGCAACCATTAGCTTCTAAAGAAGAAAAAATGGATTTAGAATCACGAAAGATACTCACACTCGAAGAATTGGATCGTGTACCGGATGGATCGCAAAGAGGGCATAAAACCAATCTCTACAAGATGTCGACCAAAGATGAGATTCTTTCTGTATTCAGAGTTGGGGAACGTGTTCGACTGACGAAAACCATCCGCAATGACGGAACCTATCCGCATGCACGCACTGGAGATACTCTTGTTGAGGCAGGTGCAGAGGGGTATGTTCGAAAGATTGGTGATTTTTTGCAGACAATTCGGGTGTATGAAGTCAATTTTATTGAAGAAGGGCTGACCTTTGGATGTCGTGAAGCGGAGCTGGAAAGTGCACTCGAAGACGACGGATACGATGAGGTCGCCGAAGAGTTACAATGGCTTAAAGAACATCGGGCGCAGCGTGCCGCAGAGAAGTTGGCGCAATCTCAAGAAGAGGGGGAATAATATCAACTTTTCTGAGATTTTTGCATACCGTATCAAGAAGAATTGGTGCCCTTGTGGCTAAATAATGTAATTAACAAAGGAGTTGGGATGACAACACGTGTAGAAATTATAAATGATTTTTTGGCAATCAATGTAATACCGGGTAAAACGATTCAAGACATCGTTGAAGCATCGGGAAGTGCATTGCCGTTTGGATGCCGTGATGGCGAATGCGGTACTTGTGTCGTTATGATCGAATCGGGGATGGAGTTTATGAGCCCTATCAACGAAAAAGAAAAAGCGGTTCTCAAAACAGTTGGAGAAACAAGTGCAAAAGCACGTCTTGCGTGTCAAATGAAAGTTGTCGCACCAAATGGATTGGTACGGGTTAAATACTGAATCTTTAATACCTAGCTGGATTCACCCGCTAGGGGCACTTCGCCCGCCTTCGCGGGAATGACGAACTCCGTCATCCTCGGGCTTGACCCGGGGATCCATCCCCTGTATTTAAGAGCACTGGATTCCCGCCTTCGCGGGAATGACGAGGAATCTGCCTCATTTTTAACCACCTATCTCTTTTATAATCCCCTATAATTTTAACTAGAACAAAATATGCAGTCTCTTGGATATATTTATAGATTTTAGGTGGATTCCGATGCAAACAACTCTCTCTTACAAACAAAAACAACTTCCGAGACTCTCCATGCAAACATGGTTGCCACTGTTGCAATGTTCCCTCAATGATTTGGAAAAACATTTGCAGGTGATTAGCAATGAAAATCCTTGTATTGAGATGAAATCCGGATTTGAAGAGTCAAATGCACAAGCGGGAGGGGCATCAGCGTACGGTGCGTTTCAAAATTATGTTTCCAACGCCTCTTCCGATCAAATTGAATGGCTCAGTATCTCTTCTACATCATTGTACGAAAAACTCGACGAGCAGATCGTTGCACCATTATTTCCAACGCCTATTTCTCAGAAAATTGCCCGTCAAATAATTTACTATATCAGTGATGAGGGATATTTTGAGGGGAGTGTGGAAGAAATTGCTGCGCAATGTGATACCGATTCGCATACAGTAGAGAGGGTACGTCAGCGTTTTGCTCATTTGGAACCTTCCGGTGTAGGAGCGTGTGATTACAAAGAGTCATTTTTATTTCAGCTCAATGATTATGAGCTGGATGATGAATTGAGTATTTTATTGTCGGCAATGATTTTACAGTTTGATAAAATGGAAAAATTTATCAAAAACCCCCGTTTCGGAGATGCCAAACACCTCCTTCAGCATCTCAAAAATCCTCCGGCATTGGAGTATATGGAACCGGAAACACAGATTACTCCTGATTTATTTGTCGAGTTTGTGGGATCGGAACTAAACATCCGTATCAATCATGCGTTTTATCCGGATTTGAAGGTGAGTATGATCGATAAATACGACAATTTTGCGAAACAAAAACTCAAAGAGGCTCGTGAACTTGTCAAACTCCTCGATTTACGCAAAGCGACCCTCTATAATGTAGCATTGGTATTGATCGAAAAACAATACAGCTTTTTTAATGGGGGCGAACTCAAACCGCTCCGTCTCCAAGACGTTGCGGAAGAACTTGGATTTAACGAATCGACCATCTCACGTGCGATTGCCGATAAATATATTCAAACCGAGCGGGGATTGTATCCCTTTAAAGAGTTCTTTTCCAACTCGATCGGCGAGGTATCCACATCAGAAATCAAACACTTTTTGAAACGGCTTGTTTTGAGTGAAAATAAAGAGGACCCTTTCAGCGATAAAATACTGCACGAGATGATTGAAGAGCGGTTTGAGGTGAAAATGGTGCGCCGTCTGATTGCAAAATACCGTCAAGAACTCGATATTCCCTCGTATAAAGAGCGACAATTTTTGTATAAACTCGAATTGCTTTAACCGATTAGGATGGCATTAAATCCTATGTTGTGATTCTTTTGTGACTTTATGTGAATAAGATTTTTAAATACAACTATTTGATCTTATTAAAACTAAAAGTAATAAAGTACTTAGTGTATACTTTGATAAAAGTGAGGGTAAAATGATTTTTTTTGCGGTGTTAGCCGTTTTATTCTGAAGCCTATCCAATATATACAGTGATAAAGAGTAGCAAATGTTAAAAAAACTTGGATTTAGCACACCGTTTCAACGTGATTTACTTCAAAGTAAGTATGTTACCTATGCAGGGATGATTTTTTCTATCATCATCGTTTTTGTTGTTTGGACGGTGTCACAAGAATATTTTGACAATCGTGCTCAGAGAGTTTTTGAATACCATGTACATGAAAATCTTACTTCGATTGAGCGGCGTATTCAGAAGTATGAAAACGTATTGCGAAGCGGTGTCGGTTTTTTACAAGGGAGTGATAATGTGAGTCGTGAGGAGTGGTATCGTTTTATCCAGACACTTGACACGAAACAACATTATCCAGGGATTCAGGGGATTGGATTTTCGATGATGCTTCTTCCGGATGAAGTTAAACTAATTGAGCGTAAAATGCACTCGGATGGGTATCCTTCTTTTGCTCTCAAACCCAAAGGGGCTAGAGACCAATACAGCGCTATACTTTATCTGGAACCTCTCGATAAACGAAATCGCAGTGCCATCGGATACGATATGTTTTCAGAACCTGTCCGAAAAGAGGCAATGCAAAGAGCTAGAGATACCGGATTAGCCGCAATTTCCGGAAAAGTAAAACTGGTTCAAGAGATTGATTCGGATGTGCAAGCCGGATTTTTGATGTATTTGCCCTATTATAATACAGATGAAAGAATTGATAATGTCGAGGAACGCCGGAAATCATTAGTCGGTTTTGTGTATAGCCCTTTTCGTATGAATAATTTGATGAGGGCTATCGGTTCGTATGACGATTCCCTTCGTTATGAAATTTACGATGGTGAAAAGCGTTCAGAAAATAATCTCCTTTATCGCTCATTTATCCCCTCCGGCTATATTTCGGATCATGAAGCTCATCGCTCAATCACTATCGGTGGACGGGAATGGCATATTTATTACACCAGTTCACCGGAGTTTGATGCCTCAACCAGCAGTCAATATCCCTTCATGATCGCTTTGAGCGGGTTAATATTTTATTTTCTCCTTTTATATATTATTTTGGAATTGGTGCGAAACCGTAAAATGATTCAAATTAAAACAGAAGAGCTCAAAGAGAGCGAAGCGTTTTATCGAACTATATTTTCATCGATCAAGGAGGCTGTTTGTATTTTAGAAGAGGATATTATCATCGACTGCAATGATGAGGCTATCCATCTTTTCGAGATGACGAAACAACATCTGATAGGGTTGAATATTGTTGATACGGTAGATCATATAGAGTGCCGGGAGAATAGCTTTGCTTTTTACTTGAATTCTGCCTATCACGGTGATTCCACAACGATGGAATGCTCATTGACGTTGAATAACCATAGTAGCGAGATAAAAATCGTCGAGATCACCCTCTCCGGATTTGGTTGTAATGATAGAAATAAGCTGGTGATGATTGCTCGAGATATTACCGCACGGGTAGAAGAAGAAAGAATTTTCAGAATGCAGACGCGTCAGGCACAGATGGGAGAGATGATTTCAATGATTGCTCATCAATGGCGCCAGCCACTGGCAATTATCAATGCAATTACCTCTCAAATGCGATTAATAGAGTTAATGAAGGAAGAGAATGATTCACTCTTTATTGATAATCTGATAAAAATTGAGGAACAAAGCACCCATCTGTCTCAAACCATTTCTGCCTATCGGGATTTTTTCCGTCCGGATAAACCTAAAGAGCATTTCAATATTTCGATGCTTCTTAACAATGCGCTAAGTCTGATTGATCATACCTTAAAAAATCATGGAATCAAGGTTGAAAAAGTGGTAAAACATGATTTCACTCTTTTGACGTACCGTAATGAAATTCTTCAAGTCATGATTGCATTATTGAAAAATTCGTTAGATGCATTTGTAGAGAACAAGGTTTTAAGCGGTCAACTTGTGATTACTCTTGATCAGGATTATGACTACGGTATTATCACAATTAATGACAATGCCGGAGGAATTCCTCCAGCCGTTATCCATAAACTCTTTATCCCTTATTTTACGACCAAGACGAAAAATAACGGTACTGGTCTAGGGCTTTATATGAGCAAAATTATCATTGAAGAACATTGTGGGGGGATCATTGAGATCCTAAGTGAAGGTGATGAAACGACGTTCATAGTCAAACTACCACGAGAAAAGGAAGGGTTATGACACTAAAAGAAACCTTAAATCAGCTCACACTGTATGCCAAAGAGATGCGGGTACTGTATGTGGAAGATGAGATCCAAATCCGTGAAAATACACAGTTGCTTCTTAGTAAAATTTTTTCCTATGTCGAAACAGCGGCTAACGGAGGCGCGGGGTTAGCCCTCTACCAAACGGGGAAGTTTGATTTGGTCATTACCGATATTTTAATGCCGGGGATGAATGGGGTCATTATGATTCAAAAAATAAAAGAACTGAGTCCAGATCAGCCCTTTATTGTTACCTCCGCATGCGAAGAGAGTAATTATCTGTTGGATCTGATTAATTTGGGAGTGGCGCAGTTTCTTCTCAAGCCAATGAAAACAGATCAAATCATTGAAGTCCTTTATGAAGTCGTTCGAAACATTTATAATGCCCGGAAAGTAGAAGAATTTACGGTTAATCTTAAGCAAGAGCTGGTACATCAAACAACACTTTTAGAACAGTATAAAGAGATCGTTGATATATCGATGATCGTCACCAAAACGGATTTGAGAGGAGAGCTTATCTATGCCAATGAATCGTTTTGCAAAACGTGCGGCTATAGCTGTGATGAAATAAAAGCCAAAGGTCACAAGATCCTCCGGCATCCTGATATGACAGAGGAGTTCTACGAAGATCTTTGGGCAACGATTCTTGGCAAACAGACATGGCACGGAACGATAAAAAATTTGAAAAAAAACGGCACGCATTATATTACCGATACCACCATCAAGCCGATTTTGGATGAGTTTGGCGAGATTATTGATTTTATCAGTATCAGTTATGATGTGACCGAACTGTTCGACCTCAATGAAGAGATCTGGCAGACCCAGCATGAAATGCTCTCTTTACTGGGCGAAGTGGGAGAAACCCGCTCTGAAGAGACAGGAAACCATGTACGGAGAGTTGCCAAGTACGCGAGATTGCTTGGGCAGTTTCGTGGTCTCGATGATGAAGAGATCAAACTTCTATACAGGGCATCTCCAATGCATGATATCGGTAAAATAGGGATTCCTGATCGGATTTTACTCAAACCGGGAAAACTCGAAACAGATGAGTATGAGATGATGAAGACACACAGTGAAATCGGGTATAAGATTCTTAAAAACTCAAAACGGCCATTACTTCAGGCAGCTGCGGTTATTGCCCATGAGCATCATGAAAAATGGGATGGTTCTGGCTATCCGCGATCTCTTTCAGGAGAACAGATTCATATTTATGGGCGTATTATTGCCCTTGCTGATGTCTTTGATGCTTTGAGCTGCGAACGTGTCTACAAACCCGCCTGGCCGATGGAAAAAATTATTGAGTTTATTCGAAGTGAGCGAGGAAAACATTTTGATCCAATATTAGTCGACCTCTTAATGAGTAATATTGATAGTTTTATCACTATTGCGCAAGAATATAAAGATTGAGATAAGAAGAAAAATGTCTAAATTTAATGAATTTAAAAATCTATCTATTTTGTACGCTGAAGACGATAGTATTTTACGTGAAATAACGGTTACAACACTTGAGCTTATTGTTGATAAAGTTTACTCTGCATCAGACGGAACGGATGCGTTACGTGTTTATGAGCAGAATCACATTGATGTTGTGTTGCTCGATATTTATATGGGAAAGATCAGCGGAATTGAAGTAGCTAAAAAGATACGCGCAAACAATCCTCATATCCCCATTACGATTATATCCGGATCGATTGCGACCGAAGATCTTTTGGCAGCATGTAAACTCAATCTCGTGGATTACATTCAAAAACCGATTGAATTTAATACATTGATCAATGTCCTTGCTTCTTCAATCGATCGATTGAAATCGAGCGGTTTGTTCCTCGCAAAAATAAATAAATGGGTATCGTATGATTTTCGATCCAAAGCGTTGGTTAAAGAGGGGGAAAAAATTACGTTGACAAAAAATGAAATCAATGCCATAGAACTTCTCATCGCTCGTCGAGGGCAGATTATTACGTATGAAACGTTTTCCCATGTTTTGGAGGAAGAGATGTCGGATGGTGCTTTAAAAAATTTGATCCTAAGACTCCGTAAAAAAATAGGGGATGACCGAAACATCCGTAATCTCGCTAAAATTGGATACACTTTAATATGAGACAAGTGAGCGGGGAGCTTATACGTGAATTTTAAGCTCTTTAAGATGTCGTTGCGTCGCGCAGTTATTGTATTATCTCGATTGGGTATACTTGCATGGGTCGCTTTTTTGATTGCGGTTGGAATAACATTTTTGTTGTGGTCGAATGCACGAAAAGATGCAATGGATGAAGCCAAAAATCGTTTTGATTTATCTACAGCTGAAACGGTTCATAAAATAAATACTCGGATGCATACCTATGCCAATACGCTGCAAAGCGGTGCAGCACTATTAAATACCGTTGAACGGATGAACCGCAAGAAATGGAATGTATATATCTCCAGTTTGAATATGGCCAAACATTACCCCGGTTTTCAGGGGATAGGCTTTTCAAAAGTGATCTCTCCCAACAAACTTTCTGAACACATACATCAAATGCGTGCAGACGGATTTCCAAACTATACGGTCAAACCTACAGGAAAACGGGAAGAGTATCATTCGATTATCTATCTTGAACCGCTGAATGAGAGAAACCTGCGGGCTATTGGATATGACATGTTTACCAATCCAATCCGTCAACAGGCTATGACACAGGCACGGGATACGGCACAGACCACTCTTTCGGGTAAAGTGAGATTGGTTCAAGAGCAAGGAAACGATGTTCAAGTCGGTTTCTTGATGTATGTGCCGTTTTATCATGATCAAGGTTTGCTGTTATCACAGGTACAGAGAAAAGAACGACTTGAGGGGTTTGTATATGCCCCTTTTCGTGCACAAGATCTAATGACAGAAATTTTAGGCAGTAAAGATTCTAACATTGCTATGAAGATTTATGATGGGACATCGATTAAGGATGAAAATCTTTTGTATGAGAGTGATCCTTTGATAAACAAAAAACCGCTCTTTACAACGACTGTTCCCATTGAAATGTATGGACGGACGTGGAGTGTCGTTTTTCAGACACTTCCGTCATTTAAAGAAACGATTGATAACAGTCAGTCTCGATTGATTGTCCTTGCAGGTTTGCCAATATCCTTGCTTTTGTTGCTTACAGGGCTCTCTTTTACCCAAACGGTAGAACAAGCGCGAAATATGGCTCGTAAAATGACATCTGAAATCAGAGCTTTGAACAATGAACTCGAAACGATCATAGATACCGCACCCAATCCAATCATTCTGCATACTGAAGACGGTACTATTGTTAAAATAAATAAAGCATGGAAAGACAGTTCCGGATATACTCTGGAGGAAACACCTACAACGAGCATTTGGATCGATAAATCGTATAAAGAACATACTGAAAAAGTCAAAGAGCATATTCGCTATTTGTTTACGATTACCGAAAAAGTCGATGAAGGAGAGTTTTCATTTTACAGTAAATCGGGAGCCAAAATTACGTGGCAGTTCAGTTCAGCCCCGTTTGGGATAATCGATGGAAAAAAAGCCGTTATCTCTTCTGCGATGGATGTAACGGAACTCAAACATAAAGACGATTTGATGATGATGCAGTCACGGCATGCAGCGATGGGAGAGATGATCAATATGATTGCCCATCAGTGGCGGCAGCCTCTTGCTTCCATTTCGGCTGTTTCGGGATTATTAGGTCTCGAAGCGATGATGGATCAATACGATAAGAACCATTTTATAGAAAAGCTTGATTTAATCAGCGATCTGGCGTTAGACCTTTCAAATACAATCAATGATTTTAGGAACTTTTTCAAAGAAGATAAAGCACAAGAGTTGACCACCTGGAAAGAGCTGGTTGAGGGAAGTCTCACGATAATCAGCCCGATTTTGGTTAGCAAATCGATTACTGTAGAAACAATCTTTAATGAAGAATATCCCTTTAAGACCTATCCGCGTGAAATGAGACAGGTTATTCTAAATCTGCTAAAAAATGCAGAAGATGTATTGAGTGATAGCTTGATTCCTGAACCAAAAATATGGATTCGAACAATCTATGAAGAGAAAATGAGCTGCTTGGAGATAGAAGATAATGGCGGAGGAATCGCGAAGGAGATAATTCACCAAATCTTTGATCCTTATTTTAGTACAAAAATGGAAAAAAATGGGACCGGTATCGGGCTTTATATGTCTAAAACCATTGTAGAAAAGCATGGAAAAGGTTTATTGAGTGTCTACAATACAGCGCGTGGGGCATGTTTTAAAATTGCTTTTCCTGTATTGTAAGAAAATGGCCTTAGAATAATATAAGCAATAAAAACTTATAAATAATACTTCTTGTGATTGTATTGAGACTTGATTTGTCTATGATAGTAGAAATGAATACTATTGATTTATAGAGGGCAAGATGATTTCAAAAAATACAGAAGATGAAAATGTCAAAAATCTAGAACAATTGAATAAGAATTTTCTAGCAATCTTATCCGAATTAGCAAATGTTGTTTCGATGGAAGAAAAATATTATGCTGCCGGTATAGGGATGAAAAACAGTGAAGCATTATTAGACTTAATGGAACGGATGAATAATCTCCAAAAAAAAATAGACGAAGAGAATGGGTAAAT
>JAUYSQ010000176.1 GCA_030696285.1 Sulfuricurvum sp.
TGCTCTTTTCTTTTTTCTTAATTGGAACTCTCTTTGCTTTATCCTCATTAAAAATAGTTGGATCATAATATGTACCGTATGACTTATAATAACCGTGGTGTAAGCGGCTGTTCAGCTCGTGGAATTGCGAAGCGTGAAAGAGAAGAAGAGCTGTATGCCCTCGCAGAAGAATTGAAAGACTCAATTTGCAATATTCATATTGAGAAAATCAAAGATGAGAATTTCCAAGAACTTCCAATGGGTGTATTTGTCAATATGAAAGTACTTCGTTGAATCGTTATCTGTGTGCCATCGATGCCGGAACGGGAAGTATCCGAGCGATTATTTTCGATACCGAAGGAAACCAGATTGCTATTGCTCAGTATGAGTGGACGCATTTGGCACAAGAGGGTGTGGCAGGATCAATGGAATTTGATTTTAGTCACGGATGGGAATGTGTAAAGCAGTGCATCAACGAAGCCACACAAAAAGCAAACATTAGCGCGCATGAGATTACAGCAGTAGCAGCATCGAGTATGCGCGAGGGAATAGTCGTTTATGATAAGGATAAAAATGAGCTCTGGGGCGTTGCCAACGTCGATAGCCGTGCAGGGTCTGAAGTAGCGCATCTTAAACATCACACTCCCACGATGGAGTTGGAGTTTTACAAGAGCAGCGGGCAAACGTTCGCCCTCTCTGCCGCTCCACGGCTTTTATGGCTCAAAAATAACCGACCCTCTTTGTACGATAAAGCAGCCTATTTTACGATGATAAGCGATTGGATACTCTTCAAACTCAGTGGTGAATTGGCGTGTGAACCCTCCAATGCAGGGACGGCGGGAGCGTTTAGTTTGACAAATCGTGATTGGGATAAGAGCCAGTTTGAGAAGTGCGGTTTAAAAGATCTGTTTGTTCCTATACTAGAAAGCGGTGAAGTGCTTGGCCGTGTTTCACAGAGGGCTTCTCAGGAGACGGGATTAAGCTGTGATACTCTCGTCGTGATGGGGGGCGGTGATGTCCAAATCGGGACGGCAGGATTGGGCGCATCGAAGCTTGGCGATGCGGTGATTTTAGGGGGGAGTTTTTGGCAGCAAGTGGTCAATATCCCCTCAAAAACGGTACTCTCTGACGATATGTTATTGCGTGTCAATCCCCATGTTGTAAGAGGTATGTCTCAGGCGGAGGGGATCACCTTTTTTACGGGGCTGGTGATGCGATGGTTTCGAGACGCGTTGGGCGGTGGCAAAAGTTATGGTGAGCTTGAAGCCTTAGCCTCATTGGTTCCGGTGGGTTCCTATGGAATAACGCCTATTTTTAGTGACAGTATGAAGTATGGAGAGTGGATACACGCGTCTCCTTCTTTTGTAGGGCTTGGAATCGACAGCTCAAAATACAATATTGCCTCCATGTTCAGAGCATTGGAAGAAAACGCATGCATCGTGAGTGCCATCAATCTCGACAATATAAAGGCGTTCAGTGGTGTCTCTCCCGCGTCACTCATCTTTGCCAGCGGCGCGTCACAAGGGTCACTTTGGTCACAGATTTTAGCGGATGTTACGGGATTGGAAGTAAAAGTTCCGATCGTGAAAGAGGCTACGGCACTGGGTGTAGCGATGGCAGCGGGGATCGGTGCAGGGATTTATAACAGTTTTGAAGAAGCAGGTCAGAATATCGTAAAAATAGAGCGTTGCTATGAGCCAAATTCATCTAACTTTCATCCCTATCAAGAGGCTAAAGAGAGATGGATGAAAGTTTACGCTAAACAGATGGAACTTGTTTGCGAGGGGATATTGGAGCCGATGTGGAAGGCTCCTGGGGTTTAGAAGGTATACGCCTTCTTATCCAGCAACTCTAAATCCTCCGTATATTTATCATCGACAAACGGCTCGTAATTCGATTTGTAATACGCATAATGTTCAGTATGTTTATGCCCCTCAAGAGCATCATTATTTACCCATGATTCGACGGCAAAGAATTTCTTCGGGTTGCTTTGGGATTGGAAGATATAGTAAAACAGACATCCCGGTTCTTTGAGTGAGGGGGCCACCATATCTTCGAGGAGTTTTTTAACCGTAGAAATATGCTCTTGTTTGGCGATGAAGGTTACTTTTTTGGTTATTTTCATGTTTTTCCTTTTTTTTATTTGATTTTTCGTCATCCTGTACGCCCAACCGTCACCCCGTACTTGATACGGGGTCTATAGATTCGCTGACTGTGGCACGGAATGACAGAGAGTCCGCAATGACGATGTGGATTATTTCTTTAATTTCGCCTGCTCTAATTCCCAATACTCCATCTCAAACATTTGCTCTAGCGTGAGCGATTTCCAACCCCCCAACTGTTCAGCAGATAGAATGGCGGTGATGGTATGGCATACGATGTCGGCAATGATTTGTGCTTCTTTTTCATCTTTTCCCAGCGCAACGGCTCCGATGCCACGAAGTATGGCATAGCGGGGGGCGAGATCGAGGCAGATGTGATTTTCATGGGAATAGGTGTTGAAATAGTTTTGATAATCGTGTGAAAATTGCGCAATGCCAGCGGTAATGTCTCCATCAATGATGGCAGGAAACGGTTTGATCCGGATAACGTGTTCGGGGGTGAGTTCGCCGCGTTTGATGAGGGTATCGAGATTCGGGTAGATACTGAGTAATTTGACGCGGGCAGAATCCAAAACGATGGGAAAAATATCGCATCCTCGGAGCTCTCCAACTTCATGAGCCAAGTGGGCGACAATGCTAGGGTCGGTGTTCCCTTTGCAATCGTTGCAGGGTAGGGTGACGTGCTTCTCTAAATACGCTTCAGCAGCAGTGACAATAGCTATCATCTTTTCGTAAGCGACTTTGGCATCATTGTCAAAGGTAAAAACGCCGTGGTTGAGTAAGATAATCCCCTCCAATGTCTCCCACTCAATAGCTCGTGTCACTGTATGGATATATTTGGCGAGTTCAAAACCGGGCATGACATAGTCGATAAGGAGCATATTCTCACCATACAGCGTTTGCAGAAGCGCTTTGCCGTGCGGTGTATTGCTTAGAGTGACAACGGCATCGGCATGGGTGTGATCGACGTAGGTGAAGGGGATAATGGCGTGCAGTATCGCTTCGATGGAGGGGTTTGGGAAACTTTGATCGGACATTGCGTCTCGTTGTTCTTTGACCATTTGGGTATCACTTAGACTCTCACGCGCGGCCATTTCGATTAGGGTGTTTAAATCGACGGGAGAAAAGCCCCCTTTTTCGATCGTATCGAGATTCCAGCCAGACCCTTTGACGTACAGAGTTCCCTCGATTTTTACGGAGGTATTGCCCCCGCCGTGGAGGACTAAATCTTTACTCTGACCCAGTAGCTGAGAGGTATAGACTCGCATTGCGAGGGGATCGTTTTGATACTGCGAGGCAATGGCGTCATCGAAGAGGCTTTTCATTATTTGAGTTCCTTGGTTTAATGGGCAAATTATAGCGATGTAAGGATGAAATATGTTACCATTGCCGAAACTAAAACCAGATTTTTAAGGATATTCATGCCACTTCTTGATAGCTTTACCGTCGATCACACCATTATGCCCGCACCTGCGGTACGACGCGCCAAGGGGATGAAAACGCCTAAAGGGGATGATATTACGGTCTTTGATCTCCGTTTTTGCCGTCCGAATGAAGCGATACTCTCCCAAGAGGGGATTCATACGCTGGAACATTTGTTTGCAGGCTTTATGCGCGATCATCTCAATTCGGCTAAAACCGAAATTATTGACCTCTCTCCGATGGGATGCCGTACCGGATTTTACATGAGCGTTATCGGTACACCTACGGAAGAAGAGGTTGTCAAAGCGTGGGAAGCTTCTATGCATGATGTGATCGCAGTCGAACAACAAAGCGACATTCCTGAACTCAATCTCTACCAATGCGGAACGTGCAAAATGCACTCGCTGAGTGATGCAAAAGCCATTGCAGCTGAAGTTTTGCGTAAAGATATCGACATTATGGACAATGAAGCGTTGAAGCTTGATTTGTCCAAGGTTGATTGATGTTGCTGTTGCTCCCTATGAATGGAGACGATACGCAAGAGTCCGAGCTCGTATCGATTAACGACGTTGTTGTCTGGGCAACGGTCGAGGTCGAGGAGGGGAAGATTATCGAAATTAATTTCTATAAAGATCGAGCCGATATCGAAGGATGGCTCGATGCGGTTATCGTGACAGGTAATTATGAGCCTGTTATGGAGTTTATCGATAATCAGATGCTGGTACTTGTGGCGCATACTCAGAGAACGATCGATGATGTAGTTGAAGCGTATCTTTTTAGAGAGCTGCACGATTTGGCATTATGATTACACAGCTTCTTCATCCTACCCCCCATACCAAAATCATGGTGGTAACCAGTCATTTGGATGGGATGATAGAGGAACTATCTACCTTTTTGACTCCCTTTGAGGGGCAAATCGATTTGTCGCTTTTTGTAGGTGAACACAGTGATTTTTCACACCCGTGTATCCATAAAGTATTCACCATAAAAGACTACAGCTCGCCCGCTGGCGGTATCCCAAGAGATTATGCGGCGGTGATTGTCCACGATGTATTGCATTTGCATCAATCCCCACTTAAATTTTTACAACTTATTTATCGAACGATGCTGAATGCTACTGAGATTATCATTGTCCAAAAAAATGGAGCCATGAGTGTTGCTGATGTGGAAAACTTACTCGATAATGCTGAGTTTCGTGCTATTAATTCCATAATGGATTTGGTTGAGAGGTGTGAGGTAATTGTGGGCAAAAAAATGCACATGTGGGGAAATGGGTTATAACAGGCCTTCCTCGAAGTAAATTACAGATTATTAATGTTCGGTGCATTCGAGATAATAAATAACATACATGTGGAATAATAGTATGTCAAAGTTGTACCCTTAGGTGAGCATTTTTAAATGTCGCTTGACAAATTTACTTGACAAATAGTATCACTTATGATACATTATTTAAAATATAAAGTATCATAAGTGATACAAAAAGAAGTTACCATGTTTAAATCATTGATTCTCGCAGAACTCAAAAAACAAAAAGAGGCGCTATCTATCCCCTATGAGGCTATCGCTTCTCGTGCCGGAGTCGGCATTGCTACGGTAAAACGTGCATTCTCAGGGCATGATATATCCCTCGATACTCTCGATAAAATAGCGGTTTCTCTGGATTGCGAGATTTCGATCAAACCGAAACACTCTGCAAAAGTATTTTATCAAGCCCAGATTGAAAAAAAAGCGAATGAGATTGTGAATCGAGTGATTCAAACCTCTGCACTGGAAAATCAATTGCCGCGAAGCGAAGCGCAACAAAAAATGCTTTCCCAAGCCAAAGCGATGATCGCTAAAATGCCAAAATCGAAAGTATGGGCATGATAACGTTTGATAAAGAGGGGGAAACGCCCCTTGATGATATATCAGGATTAAAACTCAAAAAGATTACCACACGCGCCGAACTCGATGATGCTGAAGCGCAAAACATACTCAAAGCTTATATAAAATACACCCTTAATCCGTCGGCTCTCAAAAAAGTAACGTTTGATTTGAGTTTTTTTCGTAAACTCCATAAAGAGATGTTCGGTGATGTCTGGAGTTGGGCAGGAGAATTTCGTGCCACTCAAACCTCTATAGGTGTTGAAGCTAATACGATCCATCAACGTTTATATCAACTCCAAGACAATCTCAAATATTGGGAAAGTGCATGGGACTATCGTGATACGGCGGTACGTCTCCATCATACGTGGGTCAAAATTCACCCGTTTCCAAACGGAAATGGTCGATGGGCGCGACTCGCTACTGATCTATGGCTTTTAAAGATGGTGCATGAAGCTCTTTCATGGGGTGGGAACATTACCGAAGTGGGTGATGCACGATTCGCTTATATCGCTTCATTAAAAGAAGCGGATCAGGGAAACTACGAACCGCTTAAAAAATTTATGTTTGGTAATGGTTTGTAATGCAGTGGGTGCAAAGCGAAGACGGAAGTTATACGGCATACAGTGCCGAGTATGATGAACATTACCATTCGACCAAAGACGGTGCCCTTAACGAATCGTTCAAAAAACATGTCGAGCCCGCTTTTGCCCTTCATCCGACTAAAAATCATTTAAAAATCATTGATATCTGTTTTGGGCTTGGGTTGAATACCCTAGCAACTCTCTATTATCGGGATACCTATTTTCCCAAAACAACCCTTGAACTCTATTCTCCTGAACTCAATGGGGAGTTGGTGACATCGCTTATCAATTTTCCCTATCCTGAGATTTTCGCTCCCTACCTAAATGTGATTACAGACCTTGCAATCAGCGGAAGGTATGAGGATGAACGGACGCACATTACCGTTGAAATTACCGATGCGCGCAGGGCGATGCGTGAGCTAGAGGGGAAATGGGATGTGTGTTATCAAGACGCGTTTAGCCCCTCTGCCAACCCCCTTTTATGGACGCAAGAATATTTTGCCGATGTGGCACGGCTGATGGCGGATGAAGGGGTGGTGACGACCTATTCGATAGCTTTGGCGACACGGTTGGCTCTGTATAAAAATGGGTTTACTCTTTATCTTAATGCAGGTGAGGGGTATCGTCAGGCGACGGTTGCCTCACGACGGGAGTTGGAGAGTTTTGAAAAGGTAGATATGGAACATAAAATAGCCTGCAATCCGAGTGCCGAACCGCTTAGAGACGAAAATTTGGCTCTTTAAGACGATAGCCTTCGATTAAATGGCGAAGGCGGTTTTGATTAAAACGCCAAAAATGGTTCGGATCAAACTCAGGATGTTGGTGCATTTTTTCATACAGCTCCTCTTCCTTCATCCCATCCTGACTGCACTCCACCATGATTTTTTCCAATGTTAGAGTAGATTGGGTAGTCGTGTCATCATCTTCCAAGGGTGTGGAGGGTAAAAAAGCATACACTTTCCATCCTGCAAGCCCAAGTCCTGCGATAAACGCTCCCATCATTAGCCATTCAATTGTTGTCATTTTAATACATTCCATTGATACGGTCAATATCATTCCAGCTCAACTCTTTTTTACTGGAGCTGGTTAGAATATGACGCATATATCGGGCGAAAACATCCGTTTCAATATTGACCCGTGTCCCCTTTTTATAGGTTCCAAAAAGGGTTTCGCGCATCGTGATCGGGATGATGGTGAGGCGGAAAGAGTCTTTCATCACTTCGTTAACGGTGAGACTCACTCCATCGATCGAGATAGAGCCTTTGGGGGGGATGAGGGGGATGAATTCTGAATTTACGTCAATGATGACCTCATAACTGTTGCCGTTATCGGTGATGGAGGAAACGGTGCCGATCGTGTCGATGTGCCCTTGGACGATGTGCCCCTCAAAACGATCTCCCATCATCATGGCGGGTTCGATGTGTACGGAACCTTGCAGCTTTTCAGTGGCAATATGGGTGAGGGTTTCGGGGGAGAGTTCGACGCTGAATCCGTCACTCTCTACGCTCACGACGGAGAGACACGTACCGTTGATCGCAATCGAATCACCGAGCTTTGCTTTATGATTCGCTTTAAGAGAGAGGCGGTTTCCGCCAAAGTTTTTTACGTGCGCCATTTCACGGATTAAGCCTGTAAACACGCCATACCTTCTTTGATAGTCTGATATTTTCCCGCAACAAAGCCTAAAAATGCAGCGTTAAGTCGTACCATTTTAGCGAGATTTTCATCAGGATTATTCATCAGGGCAACCATCTCCTCTACCGTCATCTCTTCTTTCGTGACAATAGGTTCAATGCCAAATTCTTCAGGATCAATATAATGGGTGGTCGTTTCACCGTTTTCGACGATTTTATATTTCGTTTTTTTAACAATTTCGGGAGTTCCCTCGTGTCCTTGAACAATTACGAGACGCTTATAGTAGGGGGTATAAAGTGTTGCGTAGAGATCAAAATAGGGGGCATGATGCATTCCGATGAGTGCTACAGGGGCTAGAAAATTCAGTTTCTCTAAGGTATTGAACGCGGTACGAATCCCGATATCGTTGCGCAATGGAGTTAAATCACTCAAGCCGCTGAGGAGATCACGACGGTGATGAAGGGTGAGATTTGGGGTGGTGACTTGAAACTCATTGAGGGTGGAGCCGTATTTTGGTCCCAACGGAAGATCATAAGCGGCATGAATTTCTAAATCGGGAAGGTGTTCAGCAGCTTTAAGCATAATGGGGAAGAATTTCGTTTTTCCATCCATCGGATAACCGATTTCGACTCCTTGCCTCTTCTTAGAAATAAGTTGTTCGGCTAAATACTCAACACATCCGCTCAGCTCTTCTTCACTCTCCCCTTGTACTCTCCAGCCGAGTAAAAAAGCACTGATAAGAGTGTCAGGAATACGTCGCTCGAGGATAAGCGAAAACGCATCTTTTGTTTCCTCTTTGGTGAGTGGGCGATTCCCCTTGGGCCCTGTTCCGACAGCACGGATATAGATTAAAAACCGTAAATGTTCAGCACTAAATGCAGTGTTGGTTCGTACTACCATATTATTTTTCCTTCTTCTTGTAAGCCTTGAATGATGGCTTTGGCTTTTTCGTGACCATTATAGGCTGCTTTGCGGCACCATTCCAAGGCCATATCATGATCGGCATCACATCCTAGCCCTTGATCGTAGAGAAGACCGATATTGTATTGCGCTTCGGGAAGATTGAGATGTGCAGCGCGTGAAAAACAGATAAAGGCTTTCGAATAATCTTGTTCTACTCCATGCCCCTCTTTGAGAAGAACGCCTAGGTTGTTAAAGGCTCCGGCATGTCCCCGTTTGGCGGCCTCTTCGTACCAAAACGCTGCTTCAGAGAAATTGTGAAGACATCCAAGCCCTTTCTCCAGACTGATCGCCACTTCGTATTGCGCTTGAGGAAATTCTAAGACAGCAGAGCGCATCAGAAACTCGTGTGATTTAAACTGATCGTGCACAACGACCACACCATCAGCATGCATAAGAGCGAGATTGAAGAGGGCGGTCGGCTCGTTCAAATCCGCTGCCCGTACATACAATTCATATGCTCTTTCGAGTGACTTTTCAACTCCGAGTCCTGACTGGTGCATAAATCCCAGCGAGGAGAGGGCGATGGGATTATTTTGCTGCGCTAAAAGGGTAAAAAGTTCAAATGCTTTGGGATAATCGTGTGCGTTAAAAGCATTGTAAGCGGATTGAAGCATGGTTAAATGTCCATTTTTTGAAAATTATAGCAGTTTGAACTTTAGCGACGAACTTTTCGTTCCCCGCGATTTTTTTCTTTAAGTTTGGTGATAACATCTTTCATTCGCTCTTTTTCTTTTAAAAGATCGTCACGGATGAGGTGCTCTTCGTCTCCATCGACAGCAGGGTCGAATTCGAGAGGAGTCGGGTCATAATTTTTTAAGAGTTCTTCGAGAGTTTTCGGTGTGTCCATTTTATGTCTCGCATCAAAGATTTTGCTTAATTGTAGAATATTTTTGCTTTAGATTTTAGTGCTTTCAACTATAACCGTTATAATTGCATTTTAATATCATTAATTTTCTGCCCAGAAGGGGCAAGCTTCAGTGCCTTAGCGGCTAGCGTAGCTAAAGGGATGTATTCCTTTTGCGTTCAAAATAGTAAAATAGAAAGAAGTTAATCATGCAATATGACGTAATCGTAGTCGGTGGCGGACACGCAGGAATCGAAGCTGCACTCGCCTCTGCCCGTATGGGACACAATACCTTGATGGTCTCGATGTTAGCCGAGCAAGTTGGGGCGACAAGCTGTAATCCTGCCGTAGGCGGTTTGGCAAAAGGGCATTTGGTGCGTGAGCTCGATGCGCTGGGCGGTGAGATGGGGCTGATTACGGATGAAGCGGGGATACAATTTCGTATCCTCAACATCACCAAAGGACCCGCCGTTCGAGGAAGCCGTGCGCAGATCGATATGGATCGCTATCGCATTATCGCCCGCAATACGATCCTCACGACGCCCAATCTGAGTTTGATTCAAGAGACGGTTGCCTCCTTGATTATTGAGGATAATACGGTTGTCGGAGTGCGAACGGATTTATTGAATGAATACCGTGCACACCGCGTTATTCTGACAACAGGAACATTTTTAAATGGGATGATCCATATTGGCGAAATCCGCCAAGAAGCGGGACGATTCGGAGAATTTGCAGCCAAAGGTCTTACCGATTCCCTTCGTGCTCACGGACTGAATGTCGGACGCCTCAAAACAGGGACATGCCCTCGCGTCGATAGTTCCTCCATCGATTTTTCAGTGATGGAGATTCAAGGCGGAGATGAATTACCCAATCCGTTCAGCTTTCGTACTGACCGCATAAAATTTGCAAAAGAAAAGAAACAGCTCCCGTGTTACATTGCCTATACCAATGTCGATACGCACACTCTGATTGAGGGGAATTTTCACCGTGCGCCGTTGTTTACAGGACAGATCGAGGGGGTAGGACCGCGTTACTGCCCAAGCATCGAAGATAAAGTGAACCGCTTTCGGGATAAAGAGCGTCACCACCTTTTTATTGAGCCGCAAACGGCCGAGAATACAGAATGCTATATCAACGGTATGAGTACGTCTCTCCCCCCTGATGTTCAGCGTCAGATGATCCATTCGGTGATAGGGATGGAAAATGCGAAGATCGTCCGCTACGGCTACGCGATTGAATACGATTACGTCGATCCGACCGAGCTTAAACATACACTGGAGACCAAAAAAGTAAAACACCTCTACCTCGCCGGTCAGATCAACGGGACGACTGGGTACGAAGAGGCGGCAGCGCAGGGGATGATGGCGGGGATTAATGCCGCATTATCTTTGAGCGGTAAAGAGCCATTGATTTTACGTCGGGATGAAGCGTATATCGGCGTATTGATCGACGATTTGGTGACCAAAGGGACAAAAGAACCGTACCGTATGTTTACCTCCCGCGCCGAATATCGTCTGCTGTTGCGTGAAGAGACGGCCGATTTGCGGTTGGGACGTTATGGGCATGCATTGGGATTGATAAGTGATGAGCAGATGGAACGCATTGAAATAAAACGATCGCAAATCAATGAGGGAATTGCCCTTTTGGAAGAGACAATCTTTACCCCAACGAAAGAGTTTTTGGCATTTTTAGAGTCGATTGATGAAGAGCGTATCAACGATAGAATTGCCGGCACTCAACTCGTCTCGCGTAAAAGTTTTGATTTGGTAAAGCTCTTAGCCCTTATTCCGAGTTTTTCGACGCTTGACCCGTATATCCAAGAGCAAATTCTGATTGAAGCGAAATACGCTCGATACGTTGAAAAACAAAGTGAAGATGTCGAAAAAATGTCACGGATGTTGCACATTGCTATCCCTGAAAATTTTGATTTTAAATCCATTTCGGGACTTTCAAATGAAATCGTTGATAAGCTCGGACGGTTTAACCCTCCGACCCTTCAAGCTGCTTCACAGATTAGCGGTATGACCCCTGCAGCATTGGATATTTTACAAATTTACATCAAAATGGCGGGAAAAAAATAATGCGTTTATTCTATTATGTTCACACAGGACACCGTATCGGACTGGATCGTTTTCATCGCGCGGCAGCGATTTTAAATGAACTAAATGATCTGGATATTACACTTTTGTGCTCTGATTTCCGAATCGCTGGAGAAGCACGCAATCATGGGATTAAGCGTGCGGTAGGAGTCGATCTTGTCCGTAATATTCCACAGATTGCTCAGCACGGCGATAAAATTATCTTTGATTCCGATGAGATTAATCCAACGTTGATGGAAGATATGACTCTGTTCTTTCCAACATTTATTCGCATTAGCGATAATCCTGACGACACAAAATATCCAAAAGAATTTTTGATTTCACCGTATCTGCAAGGTGATGGGATTGTAACGGGAACCATTGTGGATGCAAAGTACGATGAAGTCCTTCCCAAAACCATCCCAATGGCGCTCTTTTTTGGAGATGATGATTATGAAAAAGATTTACAAACGCATCAATCGCTGTTTTCCCCTTATAAAATGGAGCTGTTGATGGGTTTTTATCACTTTTTAGGGTATGAAAACAGCCTTAAAGCAAGCTTTAGCGCTATCCATGAGAGTGAAGAGTATGACACGGTAATTCGCCACACCGACGTACTTGTCAGCGGTTCACCGATGGCCGTTTTACAAAATTTATCCGGAGGGGGACGACCGATTTATTTGCAGCGTCCTGATTATGCGAGAGATTTTCTCCCGTTATTTGAGAAAATGGGTATTCCTGTTGTTGATGGTTATAATAAAGAGCGACTTATGGAAGTTATAAGTAAACAAACATCAAAAAGTTATCAAAATTATCAAAGAAGTAACAAAGAAGTAATCGAATTTATAAGAAATTGCCTCGTTTTATAGAAAATTAAACCTTTCTAACTTATGATAGAGGGTTAAATTTCTAAATTAAGTGAGAAATGATGAAAGATGAAAGCAGAAGAGGCTTTATAGGTAAAGCCTTTGGTGCCGTCGCTGCTGTAGGCGGGGTTGCATCCCTCCTTGCGATGAAGAAAACGTGGGATCCGCTTCCAAGCGTCATGTCAGCCGGTTTTACAACGGTAGATGTGTCCGCTCTTGAAGCCAATAAATTGGAAATCGCGGTATGGCGCGGTAAGCCGATATTTATTCTTAAATATACCGACGATATGAAGCCTACGGATGGTCGTAGCGTTAAAGTCGGTGATCACTATTATTCTGTTATGGTTGGACTATGTACCCATTTGGGCTGTATTCCGGCATATGAAGGTGAAAAACACCAATTCAAATGTGCATGTCATGGCGGAGAGTTTTCGGCTGATGGCGTTCATAAATTTGGACCTCCTCCTCGTCCTCTTGATCTTCCACCGTTTAAAATCGATGGGACAACGCTTGTCCTTGGTGAAGAGGGTCCTGAGTACAAAGCTATGATGGCGAAAGCAGGAGGAGCATAATATGGCAGAGTTTAAGCAAGCAGACTCGATGTACGAGTGGTTTGATCAGCGTTTAGGAATTGATAAATTTGTCAAAGTGATGTTGACAGAGTACTGGATTCCAAAAAACATTAACTTTTTGTGGGCAATGGGTGTTTTATTGACCGTTATGTTTACATTGTTAGTGGTTTCGGGAATTTTCCTTCTAATGTATTACAAACCTGATATCAATATGGCGTTTGACAGTGTCAACTACACCATTATGCAAGAGGTCGCCTATGGGTGGTTGTTCCGACACATTCACGCAGTGGGTGCATCGGTTGTATTCTTGATCATTTATGTCCATATGTTTACCGGTATCTATTATGGCTCTTATAAAAAAGGGCGTGAGATGATCTGGATTTCAGGGATGTTGTTGTTTGTCCTTTTTTCAGCTGAGGGATTTAGCGGATACATGCTTCCATGGGGACAAATGTCGTATTGGGCGGCGTACGTTATCACGGAAATTTTTGGTGGTATTCCTCTCATCGGCGGTGATTTGGTGATATGGATTCGCGGTAATTTCTATGTATCTGATTCAACGTTAACCCGTTTCTTTATGTTGCATGTATTGTTGATTCCTCTTGCGATCATCGGTGCGATCGTGCTTCACTTTTATGCACTTCGTTTTCCACATGTTAACAACGAAGAAGGCGAGTTTTTCGATTTTGATGAAGAAGCAGAAAAATATCTTGCAGGAGACAAAGTAAACTCTAAAGTCGTTCCGTTTTGGCCTGTATTCTTGTCAAAAGACTTTTTTGTTTTAGGCTTTTTCTTATTATTTTTCTTTTATTTGACATTCTTCCATTACGATTTTGCGATGGATCCGGTCAACTTTGATAAAGCGGATGGCCTTAAAACACCGGCACATATTTACCCTGAGTGGTATTTCTTGTGGAGCTATGAAGTGTTACGCGGATTCTTCTTTGAAATCGCCGGTATTTCAGGAAAGTCATTGGGTCTTATTGCATTTGCTGTTGCTCAGGCTGTTTTCTTTCTTATGCCGTGGTTGGATCGTTCACCGATGGTTAAGCCTGCTAACCAACGTCCGTATTTTAAATATTGGTTCTGGTTCTTGATGGTGGATTTGATTGTCCTTACGGTGTATGGTAAATTGCCTCCGACCGGTGCAAATGCATGGGTTGGATTTGCTTCATCAATGGTTTTCTTGGCATTGTTTATCGCATTGCCGTTTATTACGAAAGCAGAAGCTAAAAAAGTAGGGGGCAAATAATGAAAGAGTTTAAAATATTAGCAATTATTGCGGCTCTCGTTGGTATCACGTATTACGGGATCGAACCGTATGCGCATCACGTTATGCACCCTGAGGTCAAAGCGGCAGACTTTATGTTTAAAGATCTAAAAAATGTTGATATCACTCTTACGGGAAATGCAGTAAATGGTAAAGTCCTCGTGGAAGCCAACTGTATCGCATGTCATGCTATCGAATCAGCAGGGTATCCTGCTGCAATGCCTAATGTAGACGCGGCAGCAGCGTATGGTGTTGTTCCGCCGGATTTGAGTAGTTCAGGTCGTATTTATGATAAAAACTATTTGGCAAACTTTATCTTTGATCCGGTCAGCGCATCGAATCTTAGCCATAAATATCCGGTAGGAGGAGCTAAAGCTCACCCGATGCCTGCGTATAACTGGATGAGCGGACAAGAGATTATGGATGTTGTAGCCTATCTTCAATCGGTTGCTCCAAAAGTAGCCGAGGGCAAAGAGGCGCATAAAGCAACCTATGATGCAGCATGTGGACGTTGTCACTCGATGTCGTATGCAAAGTCTGAAGCGTTAACTCCGAAAGATGCTATCAAAGCGTATATGGGTGCAACACCTCCGGATTTGTCTCAGTACATCAAGAGTCGTAAAGAGCACTACTTGCATAACTTTATCAATGATCCGCAAGTGTTGTTGGCGGGAACGTCTATGCCACGTGTCGGTTTGAATGAAAAAGCGCAAGAAGAAGTCATCGCTTATATGGAAGAAATTGGAGAT
>JAUYSQ010000189.1 GCA_030696285.1 Sulfuricurvum sp.
AAAATCTGGAGCGGGTTTAGTTACGAGCATGGGTTTTCCTTGTGTGGTTTTTAATGTAGGGAAATTGTAACACACGAAGATTAATGTAAATAAGAGTCGGGAAGTTAACCCGAAACTCTAAAGGATAATTTTTATTATTTAGAGTTTCGCGTATGGCTCCCTCTGCTTTAAAGTGCTATAATCGCCATTAAAACTTTTGGATTTTTTAAATGCTTACTTTTAAAACCCTTTTTGAAATGATGTTACGCTACAAGCGCCAGTTGCTATGGGGAAATCTTATCGCCATACTTGCGACGATGATTTCTATCCCTATTCCCTTGCTAATCCCCCTCATGGTTGATGAAGTGCTCCTCAAAAAAGGGGGAATCATCACCGAAGCCATCGATATAGTTACCTCGCTACACGAGCCGTTGCTTTATATCGGTATCGTTTTGGCGGTGACTATCGGATTGCGGTTTCTCTTTTTCCTTCTCAGTGTCGTCTCCCAACGCTTTTTTATCATCCTTTCCCAAGAGCTAAGTTTCGCAATTCGCGTCCAAGCATTAGAGCATCTCAAACACGTTTCGATGAGTGCGTATGAGCGTTTGGGAAGCGGAAAAGTCATTACCCATCTCATCACCGACATTGATACCATCGAACATTTTTTAGGGAGTGCACTTTCTAAATTTATTGTTTCGGTGACAACGCTCATTGGAGTAGCCATCGTTCTCATCTGGATCAACCCCCTTTTTGGTATTTTGATTTTGATCTTTCAGCCGATGGTTATGATTGTTACCCGTAAAATCTCCACTTCGGTCGGAAAGCTCAAAAAAGAGCAAAATCGCTCCATCGGCGAGCTCTCCGATACCCTCACCCAAATGTGTGATCTCTTCGGGCAAATCCGCGCCAGCAATAAAGAGGAACGGTTCGTTGAAAATGCGATTAGGCAGTCCAAGCATCTCAAACAAAGTGCAAGTGACTATGGGATCAAAGCGCTGTTTGGGGAAAAATATTCGTATACGCTCTTTTTGAGCGGGTTTGAGATTTTCCGTGCTATGGGATTGGTGATGGTGTTGTATTCCGATCTCTCCATCGGATTGATGTTCGGAATTTTCGGCTATTTGTGGTTTATGATGACCCCCGTGCAAGAGCTTCTCTCGCTCCAATACGCCCATGCCAATGCCAAAAATGCCCTCTTGCGTCTCAATGAACTGCTCTCTCTCCCCACAGAACCAGTATCTCCCCATGTACAAACGACACTTGAGAACTCAAAAGCATTGTCAATTCAAACGCGCAATTTGGTGTTCGGATACGATGAAAATGAACCGGTACTCAAAGGGCTTAATCTGCACATACAAGCAGGCTCAAAAGTCGCCATTATCGGAGCGAGCGGAAGCGGAAAAAGCACCCTTTCACAGTTGTTGGTCGGTTTTTATCCGCCGACATCGGGAACCATTTTTTACAATGGTATTAGTGTAGAGGAAATCGGTTTTCCCGCTATTCGTGATGAAGTCTTTGTGGTACTTCAACAACCGTTGATGTTTAATGAGACACTCCGTTTTAACCTCACGATGGGGGATGAAATAGAGAATGATGAGATTTACAAAGCGCTTTCTATCGCCCAACTCTCGTCATTTGTCCATGATTTACCCCAAGGATTGGAAACGCAAGTCGGAAAATTCGGTATCCGTCTTTCAGGAGGTCAGCGTCAGCGTCTCTCCATCGCACGGATGGTTTTGGCCAATCCAAAAGTCGTTATCTTCGATGAGTCCACCTCCGCACTGGATGTCCATACGGAAAGCGCACTTTTCGAGGCATTACAAGAATTTTTAAGAGAAAAAACCGTTATTATCATCGCCCATCGTCTTAGCACTGTGACAAGAGCCGATTATATCTACGTACTCGAAAACGGGACGATTCTCGAAGAGGGGACACGCGAAGATTTAGAGAAAGAGGACGGAAGCTTTCGCCATTTCGTTAATCATCAAGGGGTGAAGACTCTTTAAGAGCAGCACTAAAGAGGTATCTTCATGCAGATACTTTTTGATGAAGAGTGTGTAAAATTTTCAACCATATTGCGCTGACAATCAGCATTAATACCGCCGCAAGAATCGGCAGAAGGGTGATGGGTGCAAACCTCATCATATCCCGTAAAAATGGTATCAATAGTACCGCCGCAAGTATCAGACTCACTCCACCGAACATGGTCACTATCCACGGATTGCCTTTAGACACGAATTGCGAATCACGATTGGCTAAGACCAACAAAAACAGCGTGGGAATTAGCGCCGTAAAAACACTGATGCGAAGATCCGCTTTACCCCAACCGCTCTCTCTTAGCAGTGCATATCCAACCAGCAGTATGAGGGCAATACCCGCCCCTTGTATCACCGCATAACTCACATTCTTGACCGAAAAAGGGCTTGCTGAGACGGATCGAGGAGGACGATTCATCACATTTTGCGCGGCAGTTTCGGCTTCAAAAACAATTGCACAGGCAGGATCGATTAAAAGTTGCAGTAAAACGATGTGAACCGGCTGCAATATGTCCGGCCACTGCATCAACGCCGGAACGAGAGTCAAAGCGATAATAGGCACGTGAACGGCAAAGACAAAACGGGTAGCTTTAGTGATATTGTCATAGATACGCCGCCCCTGAGCAATCGCCGCTACAATGCTCTCAAAGCTGTCATCCAAAAGGACAAGGGCTGCTGATTCTCTAGCCACATCCGTCCCGCGCTCCCCCATGGCAATACCGATATCTGCCGCTTTGAGTGCAGGAGCATCATTGACTCCATCGCCTGTCATTGCCACAACATTTCCGCCCTCTTGCAATACACGGACAAGACGCAGTTTTTGCTCAGGCTTCATACGGGCGCAAACATCCGTTTTCTCAAGTCGATAGAGCAAATCGTCATCATTAAAAGTGGAGATTTCATCACCCAACATCACTTCTGCATTTTCAGACAAACCTACTTGTTGTGCGATTGCGCGGGCCGTTTGGGGGTGATCACCCGTAATCATAAGAACACGGATACCGGCACTTCGACATTGGGCAATCGCGGCAGAAACATCCGGTCGTGGCGGATCCATAAATCCTACAAGTCCCAAAAAGGTGAAATCAAAATCATGCTGGCATGCAGGCCATGCGGAATTATTTTTGGGTGCTTCCCATGCCCCTCTGGCAACACCCAGTACTCGCAGTCCGCGCTTGGCCATCTCTTCTACTTGGATCTCGATAGTGTGAAGCTGTTTCTCACTCAGATGACATAAATCGGCAACCGCTTCAGGCGCCCCTTTGGTCGCCAGCAGATACAACGAGGGACTTTCATCACAAAAGACATGCGTCATCGCCAAAATATCAGGTGAAAGCTCATATTGAAACTGAGGAGTCAGATCATCGTGCATGTGTTCGGTACCGCTTAAATGGGTATGACCAAACAAATGGATCGCTTTTTCCATTGGATCAAAAGGATCTGCTGGGGTAGCTAACATCGCAAATTCAACCAGAGTATGAAACGTCTCTGGCAACTCGCTCTCTTCACTCGCATAATAGGAAAGATTGTTGGCAGAGAGTTCAACCACTTCCATACGATTTTGTGTCAGCGTCCCTGTTTTATCTACCGCCAGTATCGTGATAGCCCCCAGTGCTTCAACGGCCGTCACATTGCGTGTAAGTACTTTTATTTTACTGATTCTCCATGCGCCTAGTGCCAAAAAAACCGTGAGGATAACGGGGATTTCTTCGGGTAAAATAGCCATAGCAAGGGCTATGCCGGAGAGGATACTTTCCAAAATGGAATGCTTATTCCATACCCAATTCACCAATACAAGAACCAGAGCCAAAGCAATTGCAAGCATCGTTAATGTACGAACAAAAGTACGTGAAGAACGTTGAAGCCCTGAAGGAGTTTCATCGGTGAGGGCTAGGGCTTCTCCTATATGTCCCACAGCCGTTGCACTTCCCGTCGTTTGCACAATGGCCAGTCCAACTCCCTTGGTCACCACCGTGCTTGCAAACAGCGACGACGCATCTTTTGCACTTGCTGTTTTATCCACACTTACCGATTCGCCGGTCAGCAATGACTCGTCCACCGACAACTGCCCTTGCACGAGTTGTGCATCCGCTGCGATACGATCCCCCTCATGCAGTACCATCACGTCACCTGGAACAACCTCTTGGCTGGATATGCGGATCTCTTTCTCATCCCGTATCACTAAAGCACGGGGCGCAGAAAGATCGCGCAATGACTCTAGTGCCCGTTGCGTTTTATGCTCCTGCGCCAACGTGATACCAATAACCACGAAAACAAAAGCCAGTAAAAATCCAGCTTCGGCACGATCACCAAGAGCCAAATAGATGAGCCCAGCTACAAGCAGCATCAAAAACATAGGTTCACGCAGGACTTTGACTATCAGGGAGATAAGTGTTTTTGGCTCACTGCCTGGAAGAGCATTGCGACCGTAGTGAAACAGTCTCTCTTGTGCCTGGACAGTTTTTAATCCGCTGATATTAAGTTTTTCGCTCATTATTTTTCTCTTTTCCAATTCCTCTATTGTAATGTGTGATTCTTTAAATTGGTCCGTAAAGCTTTTAGTCGTAATTATCAATATTAAATGGTAAAATAAGAGTATTCAAGATGAGGGAGTGACCATGCAACGCAATACTTTTGTGAAAACAATGATATTTATCGCATTTGGATTGCTTTTTTGGCTCTTTTTTCCCTTTTTGAGCAGTTTTTTTGTGGCTCTTCTACTGGTAATCGCTTTTACCCCAATTCATTCGGCCTTTGAAGCAAAACTCAAGCAATATCCTAAACTTATTGCATACGCTCCGCTCCTAACCGCGAGCGTCATGACATTGATTTTGATAACACTTTTATTCGTCCCTATTATTTTCTTTGCCTATTACGTCATTGCTCACCCCAATGAAATCATTCAGATGGGGGAAACGTTTTATCAACAGGGAATACACGTATTGTCCCTGATCCCTAATTTACCGGATTGGCTTGAAAAACCCATTGCACTGCTGAATGAAAAAGTAGTTCAGAATCAAGAAAAAATTGTTTCCTCTGCAGCGATGAGCTTAGGAAATGGACTACTTGGAGTCATCAATGCAGTTGGGAATATGGTGCTGATTCTTGCTTTTTTCTTTTTTATCTCCTGGTATCGCCGAGACATCACTCTCGCAATCACCCCGATAATCCCTATAAAACGGCGTATTCGTCAAGAATTTATTATGGATATGATTTCGACAACCTCGGTGGGCTTTTATTCTCTTATCGGTTTGGCGATAGCCCAAGGATTAGCATTCGGAATTTTTATCAGCTTTTTCGATGGCTATGATCCGTGGTTACTGGGGCTTATGGTTGCAGTGACATCGGTCATCCCGATTGTAGGAACGGCATTAATATGGATACCTATCTCGCTTAATGAGTTTTTTAGCGGTAATGGTAAAAATGCTCTGATTATTTTCTTCTATTCATGGGCGATGTTGTCCTTTTTTATCGACAACATAGTGCGTCTTATCATCTTGCAACAGCTCAACAAACTCTTAAGCCAAGGGCGAGAACCCATTAACGATTTTCTCGTCTTTTTTGCCATTATGGCAGGATTGGTGACGTTTGGATTTTGGGGATTTATTTTGGGACC
>JAUYSQ010000193.1 GCA_030696285.1 Sulfuricurvum sp.
ACAGAGGCTAAAAGATGTAATGGTTTCATTTGAAACTCCTACTTTTAAGATAGGGTATTTTTGCAAATAACTGTGAAGGAATTGTGTAGTGGTATACTTTCACAAAGAAACGGAGGTGGGATAATGAAATGTCGATGGTTAATGATAGGAGTGGTTGCAATATCACTTCACGCACATCCGCAATGTTACGTGCAAGGGTATGGCGACCTTGTCGCTCACGCCAATGAAACAACATTGACGTTAAAAAATGGGGCATCTTTTCCCTACAAAACAGCCGCTCCTAAAACAACCTGGGATGATAAAATCAACAGTGCCGATTTAGAGATGCAACTCTCACAAACGTACGATGCAGGGGGGATCGAAACACCTCCTGAGTATCTATTCGATCCGGGGCGCCTTCGTTATCAGCCCTTTTTCCAAGCTCTTTATGGCAAAGACAAAAAAGAGATCGAAAAAAATCTCGTAACAATTAGCTGGCCTACCCTCAAAAGCTCGATAAAACTCCCAGTAAACAACGTAGGAGGCGTGGATAAAAAACTCTACCTCATCGGACAAGAGATTTCAAAGCTTCCTAAAGCCGATCGACTTTGGGCTGAGGGGGCAACCACCTACGCCTACCGCGTTATCAAAGACACCGACCGCCTCTCCATGCACAGCTTCGGCATCGCCATCGACTTAGCCCCTACGACAACCCAGTATTGGAAAGACGAAGCCTCAAGCGAAACGGCCCACATCGGCTATAAAAATACGATGCCCCTCTCCATCGTCCGAATCTTCGAAAAACACGGCTTTATCTGGGGAGGACGCTGGTATCACTACGACACGATGCATTTTGAATACCGCCCAGAGCTTTTTGCACCGGGATGCACCTCTAAAAAATGATCAATCGATTGGGGTATTGATCTTGTGATCTAACGGTAATCATTAGCGTCTATACTTGTGCACTTTTTTCACAAGGCGCCACTTAAAATGTTTCAAAAATCATCTTCATTCGTGTCACGCTTATCGATTCGGCAAAAAATCACCCTGATCGTCGCCATGACTCAGATTTTTGCTATCGTCGCTATTGCAATCGGCATCGTAGGGATGTTTTTATCCAATGCTTCTTTATCAACAATTCATTCTCAAAGCCTTCTTCCGCTTCAACAGCTTCGTACATCAAAATATCTAATTGAAAAAGAGATTCTCCAGACGGCCATCGATCTTTCCGAAGGGGTAGGAAACTTTTCAACGGCCTCTAAAACCGTCCAAAATTCTCATAAAAAACTCAAAGATACCTGGAACGCCTATCTAAAAGGGTCAAAAACAGCCGAAGAGATAAATTTGCTCGAAGAAGCAAAAAAGACGATTGAGCGGGCGGATCGTTCTATCGTTTTACTGGAAAAAGCGATCCAATCCAAAGAGATCATGCAGATTCATGATCTCGTACACAGTGACTTCCCTTACAGCCTCACGCCAGCCGGTGAAGCACTGGATCATCTCATCGAGCTCCAAATCACCAATGCCCAAAATCTTTACCTCATTTCCCAGCAAGAGTTTGAGCAGACACTGATTCTTATCGTTATCACTCTCCCCGTGGGAATGGCTATTGTCTTTTTTGTTTTGCGCTTGATCACGCGGGACTTACTAAAAAAAATCGCCAATATTTCCCAAATCACCCACCACCTCCAATCCGGAAATCTCACGGAACGGATCGATGCCCACGGGAACGATGAGCTTGCCATTGCCGCAAAAGAGATGAACGGCTCCATGGAGGAGCTGCAAAAAATGGTTAAGAATATCAAATCGACTTCTTTGGAAAGCATAAGCTCGGCACAAGAACTCAATAAAGTCGCCGGTGCCATTCAACGAAGGCTCGAAACGAGCACTTCCGATATCTCACAAACCCATACCCAAATCATTTCATTGCAATCAATCGTACATTCATCAACTTCTTCAGCATGGGACACGAACGACAAAATTGACAAAGCCAATACCAATCTAACCGAAGCAAACAATCAAATTTCCCGTATGAACAACGACATACAAACGGTCGCACAAACCCAACAAAACCTCTCCGGCGAACTGCAACTTTTATCTTCCCAAGCTCAAGCAGTTAAAAGTATTCTCGATATTATCGGCGATATTGCCGATCAAACCAATCTTCTCGCCCTAAATGCTGCCATCGAAGCGGCCCGCGCAGGCGAACACGGCCGGGGATTTGCCGTCGTTGCCGACGAAGTACGTAAGCTGGCTGAACGGACACAAGACAGCCTCTCTCAAATCAATATTACCATCAATACCATCGTCAACGCAATTACCGATAGCAGCAAAAAAATGGACAAATCAGCTAACTCAGTTTTAATCGTCTCCAAAGATTCGACTGCGATCCAGCGTATTATCAACGACTCCTCTTCGCTTATCTCAATAGCCGCCGCAAGTGTTCATCATTCCAATCAAAGCCTAGCAAATCTTATGGAGGGGATGAATCTCATCTCGACCAAAATCGACTCGCTCAACACGATCGCATCCTCCAATACAACCAGTATCCATGAAATCACCGATGTTGCCGCAAAGCTCGATCAGAGTACGGCGGATATCAATCATAAACTCGAAAAATTCCGCACTTAATTTAAAAACTCAATCACTTTTTCTACCGGCCGACCGATAACGGCACACTCGCCTCGGATTAGAATCGGACGCTCGATAAGGTTTGGGTGTTCGACCAAAACATCAATGAGCCCATTTTCATCCTCTATCTTTGCCACTTCAAGCTCTTTATACAAATCTTCTTTGGTGCGCATCAGTTCCCGTGCAGATACCCCCAGTTTATTTAAAAGTGCTTCGATCTCTGAACGAGAGGGAGCCGTTTCGAGATATTTGAATACCTCAACCTCACCATTTTTTTCGCTCAATAGCGCTAACGCTTCGCGTGATTTAGAACATTTCGGATTGTGCCAGATGGTTGTCATTTATAACTCCATTTTTTACCGGCATTATAACTTTTCACTTTGATATTTTAAATTATTAATAAATTCTTATTTTTATTACTTAACACTAATGTAACACTTTTCTCTCATAATCGCACACTTTATTCTCAATTATAAGGAAGTGCCATGTCCAAACCCCGCCGAATTTCCCACAGTATCCTCTTGTCCACTCTTATCGCAGGCTCATGTTTTGCCACTGAAGATCTCGGTATTATCGGTATCGACTCCACGACGATTGATGATAGGTTCCACCCTACCCGCACCGAGGTATCGACAACGGCTACGATTGACGGACAAAAAGTCGATGAAGCTCATATCGAAAATCTTCAACAGGTTCTCCAGAGTATTCCGGGGATTACGACCGAAATCAAATCGGGAGATAGCCTCAAAATTCATATTCGCGGCGTCGAAAATCAACGCTATATGGGAGAAAAGCCGGGGGTTGCCGTCGTCATCGACGGGGTTCCGGTTTTTGAGCGTACCGGAAGCGTCAATATCGATCTCGATAACATCGCCTCGATCAAGGTGATCAAAGGGGGAGCCTCCTATCTCTTCGGAGATGATGCCCTCGCCGGAGCCGTCATCATCACCACCAAAAAAGGGGCAGTAAATAAATCAATGCTTGCTTCTGAATTTGGCAGTTTCGGCTACCAAAAACTGTTGGCCGAAACCTCATTTTCCAAAGAGTCGTTCAACGGCCGACTTCAAGTGAGTGAACGCAAAAGTGACGGATATTGGGAAGATTCAGAATATCTTTCCCGTTATGCCAACGGAAAACTTCAATACTATATCGACGACACCAGCGATATTACCTTCGGAGTTGAAGCGTCTCACCGCGAAAAAGATTCCCACGGAACCGTTGAGGGGATGACACAGGCACTTACCGATCCCACCAGCGTAGAGGGGCGCGACTACTCACGGATGTACGATGTTGATTTGCTCAAACTCTTCCTCACGTACGGTAAAGACTTCGGGGATAACTCCAACCTGCTCGTCAACATCTACCAATACGGAGACGATACGAAGTTTGTCAGTGCACCTCAAAAATACAGCTCTACCGGAATAGTCGTAACGGATCCGGATGCATATACCACCCTCAACGATTATCACCAAGTCCAACGGGGACTAAAAAGTGAATACCGCAGTAACGGAGAGACTCTAGCCTACATGATCGGAGCCGATATTCGCAACAATGTGTATGAGAATAAAACCTCTTATCTCGTCGATTTTCGAACCCGCCCTACCCCTCCTACCTATCTTGCCGGAACGGTAACGGGAGACAATGAAACGATCGAAGAGGTCTATGCCCCCTATCTGGAAGTAAAAGTGCCTCTGAGTGATGCCTCGACGCTCACCCTAAACGGGCGGTATGATAATATCCGTCTCGATTACGACGATACTCTGCATGCCCTCACCCTTCAAAAAGATTTCAACGTCTACTCGCACCGTATCGGACTGACTCATACCCTCAGCAACTCGGCAACCCTTTTCGTGAGCCGTTCAACGGGCTTTCGCGCCCCCTCGATCGATCAGCTCTTTAACGGAACAATCACCCTCGATTCCAAAGTGCTCAACAATCCCGATCTCAAACCGGAACAAGCGGTCAACTATGATCTAGGCATTCGCGGAACACTTCCCGCTTTTGATCAGGCCCTTACCTACGAAGCAACCCTCTTTTGGCTCGATCGCAAAGACTATATTATGTCCTCCATCGGACAATACACTGCCGCCACGACGACCAATCCTCAAAAATATGAAAACATCGGAGGAATGCGTAGCCGTGGCTTGGAACTCTCCCTCCAAAGCAATCCAAAACAAACATTCTCGTTTGATTTGGCCTATACCTATCTCGATGCTTATTTCACTCAGTACGACAATTTCTACCTCGGGCTTGGAAGTCCTTATCTCCCCACCTATACCCAAGTCCATTACGACTTGACAGGAAACACCGTTCCCCGAACATCTCGACACTCTCTCAACTTCACAGGAAATTACAATATCACCCCTTTTAGCGTCCTCTCGTGCGAACTGACAGCAAAATCGAGCTACTACGCCGATGAGCTTAACCAACTCAAAATGCCAGGATATGAAGTGGTCAATCTCCTCGCACGCCACAGTGAAAAATGGGGAGGGTACACATTTGATTTCTTCGCCCGTATCGATAACGTATTTGACAAGTTTTACTTCAACACTGCCCGAAGCAGCGGAGACCGTGACTACAATAAAATTTACAATCAAGAAGATCTCTCCCTCACCGTCAATCCGGGGCGTGTCTATACGGCAGGTTTGTCGATCAAATTTTAAGGAAATACAATGATAGGACATAAACAAAACAGAGACAAAAACGACATTTTCAATATGCCGATACTTGGATTTATGTTTAAAAATCAAAAATTTATCATGGCGGTTAGAATTATTGTTCTTTCACTCTTCGCGTATGGTGTTTACCTCGGGTTTGCAATCCCGGAAAAAGAAAATACCTTTACCGCAGAGCTCTTTTGGGGCCTTTTTTGGTCGCTTTTTATGGTGGTAACCCTCTCCACGTTCGGAAGAATTTTTTGTGGAATCTGCCCGCATGGCTTTGTCGGCAAATACCTCACAAAATACGGACTGCAAAAAGAGATGCCAACATGGCTTAAAAATCCTTGGTGGGGGCTTGGTCTCATACTCATCGGATGGTGGGCTGTTACCTACTCATTTCCGGGGTTTTACCGCATTCCTCTTGTAACCGCACTCCTTTTTTTATCCATCACTGTAGTGGCATTTGTTCTTTATTATGTGTACAAAGATATGAGCTATTGTAAATATGTATGCCCTATCGGAAGTGTTACAAAAGCGTATCAGAGAGTCTCATTTACATGGCTTGGAAGCTACAAAGAAGATTGCAGTAGTTGTAAAACGTTTGATTGCGCAACTGCATGTCCCTATAACCTAAAACCGTTTACCTTTACCCATAAAAACTCTATGGAAGATTGCAGTTTATGCATGGAGTGCAGCAGCGCTTGTGATGCAATTCGTTTTAGCATCGTAAAACCATCCCAATCACTCTATCAAAAGTTTAAATTTGACAAAATAGAAGTTTGGACCTACATACTCATAACTGCCGCCATTAGCATCACTATGAGTTTTCATCATGGACTTGGACGAAGCGCTGTTGCTGAGGCTATGCCATGGAGCCAAACCGCTGGGTATTTTAAAAATTTTGTTAATTTCGGAAGCTTAGATGCGATTGGATTATTCGCCTTTATCTATGCCTTAGTAACAACGATAGCTTTAGTGTACGCGGGAATGTTCGTCGCTTCAAAAGTGCTAAAAGCTGAGTTTGGCAAAACATTTTATACCCTGGGATATGCCTTTGCACCCCTTTTTATCATAGGTGGATTATCCCATTTATTGCACAGTTTTTTTACGCATGACTATGCAGAAATAGCGAATGGTTTTATCTATGGGTTTGATTTGGATGCCCAAGAAGTTAAAAATCTTGCTTCAAGAAAAGAGGGCTGGCTAAAAGTTTTTGAAACATTCAAATACATTGCGGTTATTTGGGCATTTATTATTATGGTCAAAAGAATCAATCTCTTTGAAGCGGGCAAAAAAGCAAAAACCGTCGCATTTTTCTTTGCATCATCGCTCATAATTTTTTATCTGTTTATAAATCTTTACAGAGTTTACGTCGTCAAAACGTATGGACAAGGGTCTCATGCAAGCCATCTGCGCCCCGTTGAGAATCATAAGCATGACTGCCATCAGAAGTAATCTTGAGTACCCCTATGAACGCCACACGAAAATCATTTATTCTCTCCCTCCTTTTTCATTCTATGATGGGAGCGTTAGCATTCTTTATGCTCACTCGGATGAGCATCCCGCCGCCGATGTTAAAAATTTCGATAGAGAAAATGACGCTGGTGTCCCTCACTAACCTTCCAAATTCTGTAAAACCGCATACCCTGCAAACCTCATCGCCTCAAACCCTAAAAGCACCTCAGCCGCAGAAACCTTTGCCAAAAAATCAGACACTCGCCACCCAAACAACACCTATCAAAGCTCCCTCTTCCACAAAAACCGTTGTTGCCGTATCGCCTGTGATCACTTCAGAAATTTCACCCCGTTCTGCTGCGATCACAGCCCCTCAATCACACATTACCCCTGCTCCGTCACCAATAAAAGCACAGTCAATATCCGATCTCACTGCTGAAAAAAAATCGTTCTTTGCCTCGTTGCGTACCACCATCCAAAACCATCTTCACTACCCAACAGCCGCAAGACGCAGAGCAATGGAAGGCGATATAGCGGTACGATTTTCACTTGCGAATGACGGAACGATCCATTTTATCTCCATTCAACGAGGAGAGACTATTTTTCATAACGCGGCTAAGACAGCGGTTGCTGCAGCTTCGGGTATTGATATACCCACAAATCTTACCGACTCTCTACCGATGGAGATCGAATTAATATTGGAGTTTAAGCTCAACGGCTAAGACTCACTGTGGTATAATTTTAGCAGTACAAAGTCATTTTATTTAAGGTAATTCTTATGCACCAAACCATTACAGAAAAAATATTTTCACAACACGTCGGTCGTCCCGTTTATGCGGGAGAAATCATCCGCTGTCCTATCGATATGGTCATCGGTAACGATATCACGACTCCTATCTCTATCAAAGCGTTTGAGGACATTGGTGCGACGAAGCTCGCCAATCCAGAGGGGTTCTCGATCGTCCTTGACCACTTTATCCCGGCCAAAGACATTGCGTCCGCCAACCAAGCCCGTATCAGCCGTGATTTTGCTAAAAAATATCAGATGAAACACTTTTTTGATGAAAAAGATATGGGAATCGAGCACGCATTGCTTCCTGAAAAAGGGCTAGTGGTTCCGGGTGATGTCATCATCGGTGCCGATTCTCATACGTGTACCCATGGCGCATTGGGAGCATTCTCGACAGGGATGGGTTCGACCGATTTGGCATTTGCAATGATTACGGGAGGAAACTGGTTTAAAGTTCCCGAGAGTATCAAAGTTGTCCTCAGCGGTAAGCCGGGAAAATACACCACGGGTAAAGACATTATTTTGGAAATAATCCGCATGATTGGAGTAGATGGCGCTCTCTATCGTACTCTTGAATTTACCGGCGATACCATCCAATACCTTAGCATGGATGACCGTTTCTCAATGTGCAACATGGCAATCGAAGCGGGAGCCAAAAGCGGCATTGTTGCGTATGATGCAATCACGGCAGAATTCTTGAGCGACAAACCTCTCGCACGCGAACCGAAAATCTTTACTTCCGATGAGGATGCGACGTATGTTCAAATCCTCGAAATCGATGTCGGTAATCTCGAACCCGTCATTGCTTACCCATTCTTACCTTCCAACGGTCACAGCCTAAGCCAAGCGGTACGTGACGGTATCAAAATCGACCAAGCATTTATCGGAAGCTGTACCAACGGTCGCTTGGGGGATCTTAAAATTGCCGCTGAAATTCTCAAAGGCAAACGCGTTCATCCTGATGTTCGCCTCATTGTCACGCCGGCGACACAACGAATCGCGCGTGAAGCGACCAAAGCGGGTTATATGGACATTATCATCGATGCAGGCGGTGTCGTTTCTAACCCGACATGCGGCGCGTGCTTAGGCGGCTATATGGGAATTTTGGGAGATAACGAAGTCGCCATCGCGACAACCAATCGTAACTTCGTCGGACGTATGGGCTCACGCAGCTCTAAAGTCTATCTTGCTAACTCAGCCGTTGCAGCAGCTTCTGCCATCACAGGGGTTATCACTGACCCCGCTACGATTATTTAAAGGATTTTTTATGAAACGCTCTCTTATCGCATTCGCTTTTTCCCTCTCTCTCATTGCCCCCAATGCTTTTGCCTTTGATTTTGGCTCTTTGCTCCAGCAAGCAGCTCCCGTTACCGATGCCGTTGTAGCAAATACTTCCGTTGGATCCAATCCGTTGGTAAAAAATCTTACAACGTCATTGGGTGTTACTCCAACGCAAGCCATCGGTGGCTCAGCCGCTTTATTTGGTGAAGCCAAAAAAGATATGAAACCTGCCGATTTCCAATCACTCACATCGAGCATACCGGCTATTGGCTCCATCATGGCGGCAGCACCTGCAAGTACAAGTCCCCTCACGACTCAATTTGCCAAATTGGGGCTTAAGCCGGAAATGGTCGGTAAATTTACCCCTTTTCTCCTTGATTATGTCAAAAGCGGAACTACGCCTGCCATGGGGAATCTCGTCGCAGCGGCATTGCAATAGTGTTCGATCTCCCTTGCGTTCTCTTCGCCGGGGGTAAAAGCTCCCGAATGGGACAAGACAAATCCCTTCTCCCCTTCGGTGGCTATACCTCACTTGCCGAATTTCAATACTGCCGCCTCTCCAAACTTTTCACACACGTCTTCATATCGACAAAAACAGCCGACAAATTTGATTTTGAAGCAAACTTTATCCTTGATCCAAGTGACGTTGATTTTGCCCCTACAGCAGGGTTCGTGAGTGCGTTCGATACCCTTGCATGTGAACGGTTTTTTGTCCTCAGCGTCGATTCTCCCTTTGTGAACGAGGAGTGTATTAGAACCTTATTGGATGCCGATAGTGCTGACTTGGATGCCGTAATTGCTAAAACTTCCTCCGGTACGCATCCGTTAACGGGGCTCTACCACGTATCCCTTTTGGGTGAATTTCGACGTATGCTCCAAGAGAGTGACCACCGCTTAGGAAAACTTCTCAGTGTCAGCGCCACACGCTTCGTAGAGTTTGAAAACGAAGACCCCTTTATGAATCTCAATCAGCCGCACGAATACGAAGAAGCGCTTTCACGCTATAATAATAAAAACAGTAACCAATGAGGCTTTAATGCAGTTAACCCATTTAGATGAACGCGACCGACCGAAAATGGTCGATGTCTCCGATAAAAATGCCACCACACGAGTAGCCGTTGCCAGCGGGCTAATTACAATGAGTCAAGATGCTTTTGATGCCGTCGTCAACCAAACGGCCAAAAAAGGACCCGTTCTCCAAACGGCTGTTATTGCCGCAATCATGGGGACAAAAAAAACCTCCGACCTCATCCCGATGTGTCATCCATTAAACCTCAGCGGTGTCAACTGTGATATCGACGAACTTCCTGAGTTGCCGGGATTCAAGCTCACCGTTACCGCAAAGCTAACCGGGCAAACCGGAGTAGAGATGGAAGCCCTCACCGGAACCAGTATCGGACTCCTTACCATTTACGATATGCTCAAAGCAATTGACAAAGGGATGGTGTTAGGTCCCATCCAACTTGAAACCAAATCAGGAGGTAAAAGTGGCGATTACATGCGAAATTAATGGGCAACAACTACAACTTGAGTATCCTTGTTCATGGGTCTACAAAGTAGTAGCTTTTGAACGCGCGGGCATTGAAATAGCAGCAATGGAAGTTTTTTCCGAACGAATTTATTCACTGAAACATTCCAACGTTAGCAGCAATGGCAAATACATCAGCATGAACTTAGAGCTATTAGTTCATAATGAGGACGAGCGCACCTATTTTTACGAGACACTCAAAGCGCATCCTCACATTAAAATGGTATTATAAAGGGACGATATGAACACCGAAACATTTAAAAATAATCTTCAAGAAAAATACCAAACAGCCGCCACTCTGAGCCCTCAAGAGCTTAGGGATTTAACAACATCCCTCTTACGACAAGAAACATTGTCTGCTCACGATGAACTCCAAGATTTGATAGCTCAAAAAGAGCGTATAGAGCGTCAAATAACCCGAAAAAGCGAAGAATTGCAGCATTTAAAATATCGCTTTTTTGATGTTTTAGAAAAAATATTTACCAATGATGAAAAAATGTTGGAAAAGCTTCACAACATAAAAATTCAGTCTGTTGATTTACTCGATATACTCGAAGAGATGGTGGAATCTGCCATCATTACAACACTCGAAAAAAGTTCAGAGGTTGAAGAGACCCTTCATGAAATCATAAGAGAGCTAACATTCCAAACCCTAAATGCAAACGTTCTCAATGCAGTACGAATACGACGAATTTTCTCAAGTATCCTTCAAAGCGCCATTAACGTAGCCGAAGCTTCGCCAAATCAAGCAGAGAGCATTTTACGCGGAACACTAATGGGTATGCGCTCAGCGCTCCATAAATCGATCGAGAAGTTCCGTCAATACCTCCTCTATGTTCCCGAAGAGGTCAAAGCCCTTTATCGTGAAGAGTACCAGCTTATCGAAGATGAACTCGAACAGATACATACTCTCTTTGGACAAATCGTTCACGGACTCTCAAAGCATAATTCTCCTATCATGATAGAGAAACTCACCTCGATCGGTACCGAAATTAAATTCGATACGGACGAACTCTCACTTCTCTCCCAAGAAACAGCCAAACTTCTGCAAAACAAATTATCCAAGTTAAAAAAAGAAGTAAGCGAACGGAGTGCCAAACTGCTCAACTCAGCATCCGCCCAAGAGGCAAAAGCGATGGGAATACGAGCATGGAGTGTCGCAAAATCAGCTATGGACGGCGCCATCAAGGGTGCCAAAGAAGCGATGGAAAAAGATAAGAAGTAATTCATCCTCGGGCTCACGTGCCCTATAGGGTATGACCCGGGGATCCAGCTAGATTCCCGCCTTCGCGGGAATGACGAATGGGTTACATATCCCTCGCCAGCGTAAACATATTCGAGAATTCTTTTTTATACCCCTCGCATCGGTCACAAATCGGATCTCCTCCTTTGTAAGGAAACGGGCAGCGGCACTCATTACACATGACCATCTCATAATGAACCAACTGCTCTGAGCGCTCATACGCAATGCTCACCAAATCAAATCCCTCTTTTTTAGTAATTGCCTTGGCTTTACAAATATCTTCACAAATACCGCAGCCGATACATTTTCCCTGAGCAAAATAGATCCCCTGCTTATCAGAGGTAGGAAACAGCGCATCGGTAGGGCAAAACTGGGTACAATCTCCACAATTGGTACACACGTTAAAATCAATCTGTTTATTAAAAAAGAGAGGGCTGGATTCTGCAAACTCTGTCACATCCATCGTGCCGATAGCTTCTTTGAGACTATTACGCAAAAGAACACGCTTGAGAGGCATTGTCATATTCGGCAATGAGTGATGAGTGCTTGTCATACTTTTAATAGGTTGAGGAGTATCGCTAATCGCCTCTTTGGCTTTTTCAAATCCTTTTCGAAAGAGGGCACGACGGCTCGTCTGTTCCTCTTGAACCTCAACCGTTTCAATCGTTTTTTCCAATCCAATCTGTTGTAAAAATCCGTTGGCTTGATCGATATGGGCACGAATCGTTGTTTCCATTTTTCCGGATTCATTCAAAGCACACTCCGCACAATGACTCATATCGCACACAACTCCCATCTCGCCGCGTAACGCCATCGTCAACAGATGATCGGCATCAAATACCCCCAAACACGGGGTTGAAACTTTGCACGAAATAATAGGATTCTCTTGATTTTGATACACCACAGCAAATTCATTGGGATCAAAATTTTCGATCTGATACGCTTCGGTTGGACAGCTCCCGATACATCCCGCACACTCAATACACTCATTATTAAATAACGTTAATTTGTTACGAACCAACTGTATTGCTTCTTTGGGGCATAAATCGATACAAATATGACAATCATTATGAAAATACTCATTTCGCAAACATCGCGTCGCCGTAAAGCTAAAGAGATTTTTTTTCTGAATAAAATTATGATTACTCATTGGCACCCGCTTGATGTAAAAATTCATAATCCGAAGCCAAAAATTCGACCATAAAATCACATATATCTCGATAAAACGGAGTATCCGCCATGTTCTTCATCCCCAGCATATAAGGGATAACCCACATAAAGAGATGCTCATCTAAAAATTGTATCTGAGCTTGTATCTCATTACGATGGACAAGCGTCTGCATAAATGCCAGCTCAATAGAGAGATGATCGGGTGCCATTAGCTCTGTTTGATCCATATTGAGCTCAAATCCATGGGTAAAATAAAAGGCCATTACAGGATTTTGAAGCCCTACTAGTGTCTCATTTTTTGCATCCAATACAAACGATTCGACAGGCTGCGCATTGAGCAAAAACATTGACGTATAGTCCGTATTGAGCGCTTCATGCAAATCTTCATCACTCGTCGCATTAAACCACGCTTGTGTCTCTTCACCAATAACCTCAAGCAATTGCTGATTATTTTTGAGGTCAGTGATAAAACGACGGTCAGGGATGTCACTCATAACACGGGATAAAAAAGCATAGATAGTGCGTCGATATTGATTATTCATAAGTGCTCCTACTAGAAAAGGGGATTGGGTAGTGTGTCATTCCGTGCCACGACACGGAATCCATAAACATTAAAAGAGTGGATACCGTATCAAGTACGGTACCTCAAAGAGGTTCTCGTGCCCTATAGGGTATGACGTACGTGTAATGTATAGGCTTATAAACAGCCCTTGAAGAATGATTTTTTAGGTGGTGGTGGAGCTTTAAATTCAGTTGCCGCTATCGTATTCGTTTTTTCATCGAGAATACCCATAATAACGACACCATTCTTATTCATCCCCTCGCCCAATTCTGATACTTTCAGTTTTGAGATATCAATATTGTACACCTTGCCAGTATTGTGCTGGAAAAGGGCCAACATAGGCTTAGTGGTTTCACCCGGAGCGATTTTTTTAAAACAATCGTCCGTACCGCACGCATAGTTTTCAAGATAACAATCCGCAAATGCCCCCTGAGCAGCACATGCAGGTGTTGTTAGCAATCCTTCAAACTCTTGACCTTCATTCGCGAATGCACCGATGACCAGTGCTGCGCAAAGTAGTGCAACTTTTTTCATTATTCTACCTCCGCTTTGAGCGTTTTGAGATAGGCTACCATATCTTCAAGGGTGTTTTTATCCAAATGGCTAAAATCACTCATCGTCGAGATACGCTTCCCTTTCTCTAAATTATACCATGGCATATTCGGATGCGCATTACGATTATAGCCAGGGACAATCGCTGCCGATGGTTTTACAATCGATTCGCGCAAATAAGATGCCGTCGAATATCCACCCACATTTTTAAGTGATGGACCCATCAAATTTTTACCATCCGCTGCTTCGATTTGATGACAACCAACACATCCGTTTGCCGCAACTGCATCTTTACCTTTGGCAACATTCCCTTTTGAATCCGTTGTCAAATCAGCTACCATTGCCGCATTAGGTTTTTGACCATCAAGATTGATAGCGACCCATGCGCTCAAATTTTTAAGCCCGTTTCGACCCATTTTTGATCCATCCCATACCGCGATAGAAACAGGAACCGTTCCGCTAAGATTGACATACTCATCTTTAAGAGAACGCACTAATGTTCCGCTCCATCCATCAGTACCATAAACCATTGCCCCGTTAGATTTCGCTGAACCGTCTTTGATCTCTGTAAGTGAACGGAACCCTTCACCCACAAAAACACGCTCATAATCGCTGCTTGCCAATGACGCTACTTTCGCATCAAAATCGGCTAACTCTTTTTGAAATACACCCGTTTGCTGACGGTTGATTTGAGTACTTACATCTTTATTACCGTTTGGCTCATACGTTTTTTCAGTTGCTTTTTGGAGGTGTACGACTACCGGA
>JAUYSQ010000197.1 GCA_030696285.1 Sulfuricurvum sp.
GATTCGTAGCTATTTTTAGGGATAATGTCCGAAGAGCTATATCCCTTTTTAAACAGCATCAAATGTGAGATGAGAGCTATTTGATGATGAGTCAAGCCATATTCTAAGGTATTGAGTGCCAAATAATGACTGTGTTTTTGATACGCATAGTAGCGGACGCCTAAGCCTATAGGGATGAGTTTGGCAGCCATGACGAGGGTACTTCGCCATTTGACGTCGAGATTGAGATGAGCATGAACCAAATCAAAGATCCGTTTAACCAAAGCGGAACACTGTAAGCCATGGTCGCTATGAGTATCATAGGTATCGAGCAAGTAGCGGACAGAGGGATTATAGTTGGCTGGAAAACGATGTCCGGCATTACGTAATAAATCACTTAAAAAGAGCCCTTCACGTACCCCCACCCCGCTGCAAATTAACTCTTTGCACTCAAGATGCTTAAGAATCCGCAAAAAGATAAGGGCTCCTGATTTGATGGTATCGTATCGATCCGGTTTGATGGAAAGAGATTTTAGTTTTTTAGGAGAAGCATCCATAATGGTTGTGCAAAAAGAGATAAATTCTTCTTTAGAGGTTGTAAAGCCATGAAGTTTTTTGAGCGGATACTCTTGTTTCTTCATGATGGAGTGGCTTAGGGCTCGAAAGGTTCCCCCGATACCGATCAGTGTCTGTGTGGCCTCAAATGGGAGTGACATTAGGGCATCGTCAATGTATTTAATCGCCCCCTCAAGGTCGTTGTGATCCATAAAAAGCTCTTTGAGCCGTACGGTACCGATGTTGAGGGAATGCATGGCTTCCACTTTGCCATTATTGAGGAGGGCAAATTCGCTGGAACCACCACCGACATCGACGGTGATCGCATTCACAGGTGCCAAAAGATTGGCGCACGCAATTCCACCGAGATATGCCTCTTTGGCGCCATCGATCACTTTGATGGAGAGATTATGTTCTCGTTGTATGCGAGCAATAAATTCATGGGCATTGGGAGCGTCGCGTAGCGCTGAGGTGGCAACACAAAGAATTTTTCGGGCTTTAAAGGAACGGGCAATTTGGAGAAATTCACCTAATGCATTGGCAGTACGATCCATGGCAATGGTTTGTAAATATCCGCCATTGGTGTAGGCATGTTCAGGGAGACGGACGGAGCTTTTGACTTCATGGATGATATGAAAGGCAAAACGGCTTGTTTTTTGAATCACCGCGAGACGCATTGAGTTAGACCCAATGTCGATAACCGCGGTACAGCTTGCCATTTACTGTTCTTCTTCGGTCAGCTGCTTGTGTTTGTATTGAAGCTCTTGCATGGTTTCAACGTTGTCTTTATCGGGGATAATACAATCAACGGGACAGACAGCGATACACGCAGGTTCATCGTATGTTCCTACGCATTCAGTACAACGATCCGGATC
>JAUYSQ010000207.1 GCA_030696285.1 Sulfuricurvum sp.
CGTCATTGAAAACATCCATAACAACATCAATTATCTCAACAAAATGGGACATATCTCGACGCAAATGGTCTCCTATGTCGCCGTACCCCTCCTCCAAGACGATGAAGTAATCGGCGTTATTTCAGCGAACATCGGTAAAAATAGCCCTCTTGATTTTGATGAAATCGTCCGAATGCTCACCATTGTCGGAACCCTTTTCGTAGGCTCTATGAAAGTTCAACAAACCATTATCAAAGAAAAAGAGTCTCTGACTGAACTCAAAACCTATTACAAAGAAGAGATGCAAAAAGATTATAAATTTGAAAATATCATCGGAAAAAGCACCAAAATGCAACACGTATTTGGGATGATAAATACTGTCGCCCCCACCGATGCAACCATTCTCATTCGTGGAGAAACAGGAACGGGAAAAGAACTCATCGCCACAGCGGTACATAACCTGAGTCGTCGTCAAAATGGCCCGTTTATCAAACTCAACTGTGCCGCAATTAGCGAAACACTCCTCGAATCTGAGCTTTTCGGTCATGAAAAAGGGGCGTTTACCGATGCACGAGAAATGCGAAAAGGACGCTTTGAACTCGCCGATGGAGGGACACTGTTTCTCGATGAGATCGGAGATATCACCCCCTCACTCCAAGTAAAACTGCTTCGTATTTTGCAAGAGCAGGAGTTTGAACGTGTAGGAGGAAACAAAACAATCAAAACCAATGTACGACTTGTCGCTGCAACCAACCGAAATCTTGAAGAGATGGTACGTAAGGGGGAGTTTCGCGAAGATCTGTTTTACCGCATCAACGTCATACCGCTCAACCTGCCACCATTACGTGAGCGGTATGAGGACGTGAAATTGCTCATTGAGCACTATCTCCACCGCTTTATGAAAGAACATCGCAAAAATATGCATTTTACCAAAGGGGCGATGGAGGTGTTGTTAGAATATCCGTGGCCGGGAAATATTCGTGAGCTCCAAAACACGATGGAGCGCATCGTCCTCATTTGTCCCGACGGAGAACTTCAGCCGGAGATGCTCAACCATGTATTGCCGTTTAACTACCAAAAGCTCTACATGCAACAAGAACCTGTTCCGATGACACAGCCGATTACAATGACTGTTCCAACATCAACACCCAATACAGAGCCTATGTCAAATGGACCCATGACCACCAAAAGTTTACATGAGCTCGAACGCGAGTCTATTATACAAGCACTCGTCGATTCACACGGTATTCAGACCAAAGCAGCGCGCATCCTCGGGATGAGTGCACGTCAGATCGGGTATAAGATCAAGCAGTATGGGATCGAGCTGTAAGAACTTAGAGTATCTCTAAACGAACACTGTTCTTGCCATCTGCTTTAGCTTTGTAAAGAGCACTGTCCGCACGTGAAATACTCTTTTCACTCCCCTCATTAGGGTGTACCTGAGTCACTCCAAAACTGCACGTCACATGGATGATTGTTTCAAAGCGATGCATATCGATACGTTTTCGAATTTGTTCCGCTATCTCCATTACTTTGAGAGAATCAGAATAACTCAGTAAAATCGCAAATTCTTCTCCCCCCCACCGTACAAAAACATCCGACTTTCGAATCGATCTGCTAACCAAAGCAACCAATTGTTTGAGTACAGAATCACCGACATTGTGTCCGAAAGTATCATTGATTTTTTTGAAATCATCAATATCAAACATCAGTAGAAATAAACTCACTCCATACCGTTCCCCAAGGGATTGATGTGCTTGAAAAATCTCTTCAAATAACCGTCGATTACCAATGCCCGTCAGTGGATCAGTAGTCGCAAGTTTGAGCAACCCCTGCTCCCCCTCTCCAACAAGTCCAAGCATAGACTGTATCAAATTGTATTCGTGTTTGATCAAAGGGGCAAGCTGGGTATAACATTGAGAGAGTAAATGACGATGATCCATCACTCCGATAACCTTCTCTTCGTGCATAACGACAATTTTGTCATACGCAACGTCTCGCATAATATCGAGAACTTCAGCGATGCTCTGCGTAAAGGAAAAAGTCTGCAACGGTGAAACCATAAAATTTTCAACGGGAAGAAGAAGATTCCCAAAGTTTTGTAATGCCTTTACTATATCTTTCAGCGTTAAAATTCCGATATTAATTGCTTGTCTGGCAATGATAACGACGTCTGCAGCACACGTTGAAAAGTATTCCAGCACTTCACGCAATAGAGTATCGCTCTCAAATACTCGCACGCGATCTTTAGTGTGAAAAAGTTGTCCAATCGGGGTCGCATGCGTTACCGAGTCTCTTTGCGCAATCATGACATCCTTTCTAAATAGTACTTTGAATATTACAGTGATATAAGAACTGCATCATATCAGGAGCTCTCTCTTTCATTGTCTGCATTGCATTCAAATATTCTTTAAGCGGCACACCGTAAAGACGTTTAAAATCGTTTAGAAAATGGGATTGGTCATAATAGCCGTTTTCACGCACACTCAGCGAATCATAGTTGTCTTCATAAATGGCTTGTATCATTTTTTTTCGCTTGACCGTAATGATATAAGTGGAAAGATTAATACCTAAATACTTTTTAAAATAGCGGCGCAATGAGCTCTCAGAGATTCCAAACCGCTCCGCAACAACCTTCGTCGCATTGGTCGGCAAATGGGAAAAATTGGCATTGACATAGCGGATAATCTCGCGGGTGACGTTGTACGCCTTTTGGTCACTCTCTTCATTCATGAGCAAATCGAGCCGACGGATATAATTTTCAATCTCTCCGTCGGAGATCCTATCAAGGTCAATAATCGATCCGGTCGTAACCTGATTAACCATCGAAATGATCGGGGTATCGGTAAGCTTGAACATTCCGCACGAAGTTAGACGAATAATGGTCAGTTTTTTATGAGTATTTTTAAAAACGATTTTGATTTTGGGAGCTTGGGTGAATTTACCACAGACGATATTCCCGTCATATTCATACGTTTTTCCATTAATATCGAAGCTAATAGTGGCACAATCGTCATTTAAAATAATATGTTCATGTACCGAAGGAGCACCAAAAAAATGAAAGTCATGCTCTTCTCTATAGGTTTCCACTGGAACATGATAGATCGAATCAATATAAGCACTATCATGGCAAACAATATTCATTCAAAAATTCCTTTAGCGAACGGTAATCATAGGGTACAATGACATAAATGTCTTGTAAAATTCCGTCAAATAAGGAAAAATATTTTTAAATGACTATTTTTATCAATCACCTAACCTTTTTGCCACCATTTCGGAAGGGAATTTCTTTGCCGCAGGCTCGATAAACCATCTTTCTCCATTGCCAAGTTCCACTTCACCACCCCATTTATCCTCCGTATCAAACTCCACTTTTACAATCGTCTCTTCCATGTCTTTTTTAGCGAAATAGAATGAAATCTCTTTTTTTGAATCAACGCGTAACATTACTTTTGCCATAATAGCTTCCTTTTTTATTATTTAAACGCTATCGGAATAAAATCCCGATCAGCTACGTTAACACTAAGTTTCCTTCGGCAGGAAGCCCGAATACATAAACGCCTATTGAATTCATCGTCACATAACGTGAAAAAACTTCCGAATCCGATACAACCAATCCGAGGCAAGATGCCCCTCAAAACTGATACGTAAAAATGTCCCGCTTAAACGGCGGATAATCGTATCGACCTTGTAATCAACATCATTCGTATCGGAAAAATCATCGCGAAAATGGACACCCCTGCTCTCTTCACGCCCTAATGCAGACATCACCATGGCTTCAGCAACGGTAAGTGCATTTCGAAACTCGATGATCGACATCAGTTCTACGTTATCACTGCGTTCTTTGCTCACACAAGACAAACCCGATGACATTTTCATCAAATAATGGATGTATTCCAATGCATTTGCGAGAGAGTCGTGATTGCGAAATACTCCTGCATTTTTATAGAGAATATTTCCTAAATTTCGGCGCATCGTATTGATGTTAAAGCGGCTTTCACCCTCTATAATAGTGTCAATGTAGCGTAATTCTTTTGCTACTTGAGCATAATCAATCGGCTGAAATTTTCCTTTTTTTGCCGCTTTTGCTGCATTGATTCCGGCAATTTTTCCAAAATATGCCCCTTCCAACAAACTGTTTCCGCCCAAACGGTTCGCACCATGGACGCCACTGTAGGCACATTCACCACAAACAAAAATGTTATCTATGTCGCTGGAAGCATCATCACGAGACCAAATTCCCCCCATCGTATAGTGTGCGGATGGAGTTATGGGGAGAAGTTCGGTGAGAATATCAATTCCTGCACTGTTCAGAGCATTTTTACGAGCAGAGGGGAGCTTTTTGTCGATTAACGCTTCACCCAAATGGCGAAAATCAAGATAGACTTTATGACCCGCTAGCTGATGACGGACAATGTCCCGTGAAAGTTTGTCTCTGGTTTGAAGCTCATCGGTAAATCGCTGTCCATTTTCATCGACGATAGTTGCCCCCTCGCCCCGTGCCGCTTCACTGATGAGGGTTCCACTGTTGAGCAGTGTGGTTGGATGAAACTGAACAAACTCCATATTAACAAGACGCATCTTGGCGCGTAATGCAAGTGCCAGCATATCACCGCTGGATTCTTGCGAATTGGTCGAATGTCCTCGATAAATCCCCGCATATCCACCGCCTGCAAGAACCAGCGATTTACACGCAAAAGCAATCACCTGTGAATCACGGCGACGAAGCATCGTGATACCTGAAAGCTTCTCATTAAACGTTGCAATACTGAGCATAAGATGATTTGAAAACATCTTCACCCCCTCTTTACGACATTGTGTCAAAAGAGTTTGGGTGATAGACGCTCCGGTTTTATCGGCAATGTAGCACGTCCGTTTTGCCTTGGTTCCCCCAAAAGGTCTTTGCGCAATACCACCATTCTCATCGGTATCAAAAACAACCCCCATTTTTTGCAGCTCGTCTATAATCTCTTCGGCACCCACAACCATCGAGCTTGTCGCAGAAAAACGTCCCAGATTATCGGCTCCATGTAGAGTATCAGCAATATGATCGCGGCAACTGTCATGACGAGTGGTTTTAAGCACCGCATTAATCCCTCCAGATGCAACAGCGGAGTTAGAACGAAGCGGTGTACTTTTAGAGATAAGGGCAACTTTTAGACCTTCACGACGAGCATAGAGTGCCGCGTACAATCCCGATATGCCGCTGCCGACAACGACTACATCATACAGCATTGGATTCTCGCATCAAACTCTCCATTGCCTCGGTGGAGGCATTAGGAACATACGCCAAAATCGTATTATCAATAACATGAGAAGGGGTAACTGCACCGAAGATTGCCGTAATCGCTCCCGCACTTCGGGCAAATTGCAACGCACTCGCAACGTCACTCAGCTCACTCGTATTCATAAGTTCTCCTATTTTAGGAGCAAAGGAACGTTTGAAAAGATTTTTTTGCAACAGCGGAGATGAACCTAAATAACTCAAACCAAATCCGGCACAGGCATCCATAAGAGAATAATACATCCCATCTCCGCCTTGCTGATTGGTATAACTGTACGCGTGAGGTTTTGCCATATTAAACGGACTTTGGAGGTATTTAAACCCATGACTCTCTCCGCCGATTCGTCGTGCAATCTCTACGGTGCGCGAGAGTGAAACATACTCCGTATGATCCTCTTCGTACAAAAATCCATTCCACGCCGCGATTCCGTAAGAAACAATTTTTCCCTCAGCACGCAGCTCTTCGAAGAGCTTAAATGCCGCCTCAATCCGAGCATAAAATATCTCCCCATCGACATATCCGAGTTGCGTTTCAGGGTTATGAAGAAAGAAAATGTCAATCGTCTCAAGTTCAAGATTTTTCAACGACTGCTCACAGCTCCAGCGCAGATATGCAGGGGTCATACAATGCTGATCGATGATAATCTCTTCTTTGGTTGCCAATCCTGTATCAATCATATTTTCCTGTATCCATCCATACGGATTATCTGGAAAGGGGAAATCAAGAGGGATAAACCCCGCTTTGGAAGCGATAATCACCTCTTCACGCTTTATCTCACCTGCGTCCATCATCTCTTGTAGCGCTTCACCGATTTCTCGCTCGCTCATCTGATAGCGGTAATTAATTGCCGTATCGATAAAATGGATACCGTTACGAAGTGCCGTTTTGATTGCCTCAGAATAGTTGATAATATAGTTTTCTTCTTTGTATGGCTCCGGTTTATACGTTCCAATCCCAAGCGAGGGAAAAAAGAGTTCTCCGTTGAAACGGTAAAAATCTTTTGAATAGTTACCGAATTTTTTAAGATACTTAAATGTCCCCTCTTTGGTTGCGTGTGACATTAGACCACCATCACTCGCAAATTGGATTTAAGTTTGAAATTAAGCATATCCTGCATTCCTGCAAGCGTCGTCGTCGTGTTCATTGAACAGCTCATACACTCACCTTTGTACTGAATGTACAATTCATGCCCATCTTCGACTTCTTTGAGATCGATCACTTCCACATCCCCATGATCCGCTTTGAGCGTCGGACGAATATACTCTTCAAGGATGGATTCAATGCTTCGGAGTTTTTGAACCAAGCTCATCGCATTAAAGTTACCGTCACCTTTAGCCTCTTTGATTTTCTTGCTGATTGCCTCTTTGGTGAGTTCACCTTGGATTTCAGCGAGCATATCGATGAGATACACATCTTTTTTCTCGTGACCGCCCGGTTTGATACATGATTTACAAAAACCGCCTGCTTTGGTATAGTCGGTGATCGCTTCGATAGAATCAAGTTTATTGAGTTTAATCACCTCTTTGAGAGTATCAAGACTCACACGGGCACATTCGCAGACGATAAATTCGGTCTCAAACTCCGACATATCAACACCTTTGTAAATCGATGCCGCTTTTTTGATCACGTCGTATGCCATAACTGAGCAGTGCATTTTTTGCCCCGGAACTGCTGGAATATCTTCCTCATCCCGAAGCGCTTTTTCAACATCGATGTTGGTGATTTTTAATGCCTCGTCTACTGTTTTGTCCATACACAATTCCGCCATCATATCCGAGCTGGCAATCGCCGTACCGCATCCGAAGCTTTTAAAACGGCTTTTGAGTATCACGTCATTTTTTGGATCGATCATCCAATACAGGCGTACCGCATCCCCGCAGCTCTCCGCACCGAAATCAGCAATAATAAGTTGCTTTTGAGCTGCATCTGCCTCTTCTTGAGTGATCTCCCCCATATTGATTGGATCGTTCATACGTCGTTGAACCTCGAGTGAATACTCTTCCCATAATGCTCCACCGATTAATGTGTCTCTTGCCATGATGTGCTCCTCTGATTGGATTATATTTCCTCACCATTGCAAATGACGTTCTAGTTAAAAATCGACATTTTTGTTATGCATATACGCAGGAATAAAATATGCAGGAAGCTAATTATGACGTTAATGAGTGCGCGGGTTTGTGTTGCCTATTTAATAAGCAATCTACTGTGAGTCTATGAATCGTATTCAAATATAATAACGTATCATTAAAAAGGATTTACGATGTTTCAAATTACTGCTGTATTTAATCGCCACTGCCTAAACGATGTTTTACGAGAACTTTTCGACAATGCAATCGAAGGAGTCACCGTTATGGATGTGATCGGCAAAGGATCACTGGGGATTGCTGAGAAAAATAACGCACCCGACTTGTTCCCAAAAGTGATGCTTCTCATCGTTATCTCCGATGATGCACACAAAGCAACTGCAATGGAATGTATTCGGGCACACACACAAGACTTAGGTCACGGTGCCGGTAAAATGTGGGTAACACCTGTTTTGGAAGTTGAACGTATCCGCACCGGAGAAAAAGACGAAACAGCACTCGCCCAACCCGCACCTCGCACTACGCCCAAAAGCAATACCTTCTTTACGGCCGTCGATACGCCATCGAGTTAAGGGATAATCTCCGTAATGATTGTTTGTTACGGAGGAGGAATGTCTTATTCTCAATTATATGATACAATCCAAGCAACTCTAAAAAATGCTGATTATGAGGACACTCACTCAACACTAAAAAGGTGGGCTAATTATGAAAATATGCGGGAATCGTGATTGTGAAGATGGAGGTTCATTTTCCAAGAATGTAATAACCCGCCTATGGGGACATTGGTGTTTGAAAGCCGTCGGAACCATGACGTTTATGGCTATCTTTTTTTCATTCTATCTTTACATACTCAAGAATCCCTATTTTTTAATTACCCAAATGCCGTTTACCGTTGTGGATAATAGCATCGGATTTCAACCATATTTTCTCTATTTTTATCTCTCTTTATGGGTCTATGTCTCATTGGTTCCTGCATTGATGAAAACCAAAAAAGAGTTGCTTTATTATGGTGCTTATATAGGAATAGTATGTGCCGTGGGTGTAGGATTTTATATTCTTTTCCCGACCTCGATACCTCAAAGCAGTATCAATTGGAGTCATTATCCTGAGTTTTCTATGTTAAAAACGATTGATACTGCCGGAAATGCTTTTCCCTCTTTGCACGTAGCAACCGCATTTTTTTCCTTTTTTTGGTTCCATCGGGAACTTAAACAAATGCATGCGCATTCACCTTTACTGTGGCTGAACGGAATTTGGTGCTTTGGGATTATTTATTCGACGATGGCGATTAAACAGCATGTATTCCTGGATGTGCTAGGAGGATTGATACTCGGAGGGGTATTTGCACTTTTAACCCTTCGCTATCACAGAATTAAAGTTTTAAACTGAAATCTCTCCAGCGGAGACTTTTGTGGCATAGTCATCCATTCGAACAAAACTGGAAGAAAACTCCTCTAAGAGCGATGATAATTTTTCCTCGCATCCGGCAATCCCCTGATAATGGAAATAACCATCCATCCACCCAAGCTGTAATTTTGGTTGATGAATATCGATTTCTCTAGGGTGTAAATAGATAAAAACACTCTTCCCCTCGTTATTTTTTGCTCTCATTACCCGTGTTATAAGCCACGTCGGAAAAAATCGTAAATATCCCCCTCCTGCATAACCCACGCGGTTTCCAAAAAGGTTCATAACACTTTGAGGTATTTCTAAAATCTTCGCCGATAATGGGTAGTGTGGAGTATCCGGAAAACTCTCAATTCCAAAGAGAGTATTTTTAGCCGGA
>JAUYSQ010000006.1 GCA_030696285.1 Sulfuricurvum sp.
TGTGCTAAGATCATCAGATATTGGTTGTGGTAATGGCTGGTGCTGCACCATTGGATTGTTTCGGGAGTAAAGTTATGATTATTGCGAGCTAATGTTTCCGCCGCCGCCTTTTTATAATCCCCGATACCGATTCCGATCAGAGGATGTTCCCGTACTATGTCGTAGGTCACTACCCAAAACGCGACACGCAATCCCCATGACGTATCAAAATTTCCTTCTTGAAATTGCCGAATATCGCTGATAGCCATATCGAAGCGTTTTTGAAACAAATCAAGCGTTGTATAGGCTCCGACAAAAAGCATCGTGCTGAGTGTTACAAAAATGAAAAAAGATTTGAGGGTGAGGCGATAATGGATGATCACAGCAACTCCCATCGCGACCAAAAGCGCCAGTTGTCCCGTCCGTCCGGTTGAGAGCATCAGGTTTCCGGTCGAGGTGAGGAAAAAGAGAAACATGGGGAGTTTGGACTGCCACATATAGCGATTCGAGAGGAGACGACTCAGCAAAAGGATCGACGTTGTCGCCAGAAAAATACTGTAGTGGATATGAAACATAAAAGGGGAGGGATATTCAGGAGTACTTTTTTTATAGGTCCACCATTCGAAATAGATCCCATAGGCAACGATTTCACTGACAAACATCCCCGCTAAAAAAGCGGTGATAATGTTGGGGAGCCACTCTTTTTTAAGCGTTACCGCCAAAATCGGTATAATGATCCAGTAGCTGTAAAGCCGTATTTGATTGAGTGCTTCATGGGTATCGTTTGACCATAAGAGTGAAGCAAACATAACAGCGATAAAAGCTCCCATCGCCTTCAATGCACGGCTCGTTTTGATCATATCCCATGACGTTCTAAAGTCTTTGCGAGCTAAAAATAAGACGACGAACCAAAGGATGAAAAAAGAGACCGCTGCACGCGAGAGGGGGAGGGTAAAGGCGAACAGTAATGCGGAGTAGTAAAAGGTACGGTCGGAAGGGTTCAATAGCTCCCCTTGCGCCCAAGGACAACGATGGCTGTTTTAATCAATATTTCCATATCGAGCCCAATCGACCAATTACGTACATACCAAACATCGAGTTGTACCCGTTCGTCATAGTCGATGTCATTGCGGCCGCTTACTTGCCACAGACCGCTAATGCCTGGCTTTACTGCGGTGAAATAGTTGTAATATTCACCGTATTTTACAATCTCTGCTTCGACAATCGGACGCGGTCCAACGAGTGACATTTCCCCTTTGAGAACATTGATAAGCTGCGGCAGTTCGTCCAATGATGTTTTCCGTAAAAAATTCCCTATCGCGGTAACACGAGGATCATTTTTGAGTTTGAAATCTCTATCCCACTCTTCACGACAGGGGATGCACGTTTCGAGTAATATCTCAAGCCGTTCATCTGCATCGATGTGCATTGTCCTAAATTTCCAGACGTTAAACCTTTTGCCTTGATATCCGATTCGCTCATGCTGAAAAAGAGGATGTCCCTTGGTTGCAATAAAAACGATACTGTATAACAAAAGCAATAGAGGCGAAAACACGATCACCAGCATCATCGCCATCGTGTAATCGAAAAAACTTTTGAGGTATTGATCAACAACACTCAGCAGATTATTTT
>JAUYSQ010000106.1 GCA_030696285.1 Sulfuricurvum sp.
CCGAAGGGAATGATGTATTCGACATTTTTTTGCAAATGTTTACAGATAGAGACATGGGTATTGACATCACAGTAGATCAGCCGGTGAAACCAATCTTTTTTTGGATGTGATTTTGTGGTGCCGTGGCGGACGATGAGGTTGATATCGAGTCCTAAAAAAGAGAAATAGAGCGATTTTAGTTCGCTGGCACCGAAGAAAATGACGTTTTTAATTCCTTTGTCCTGTACGATACGTCGAATACCAAAAACGATTGATAAACTCATTGAAGAGCGAAAAGAGACCGTTTCGAGCTCGATACCGTTTTGGCCTACATAATCATCTTTAGAATTGGCAATAAAGTGATCGGCTTTTGCGATCAAAGTGATCGGAACATAAGGGCTGAGCTTTTTTGCTAATTTGATACTGTCGATTTCCATCCCACCGGAGTGATGAGAAAGACAGATAATGGCGGTTGCATGTTTGGTTGACACAGTGTCTCCTGAGCTTTTTAATTAAAAAAGTATTTTTCTGAGTTTTCTCAATAGATAAATCACCGGATGGGCAAATTTGTTTTTGGAATTTACGTGTGCGTATTGTATGAATTTTTCATCATTATTTACGAAAAATAAATCTAATTTTGAAAGAAAGAGGTTGTCCTTAATTTTATTATAGATGGTAGCAGTTTCAGAAAATCCATTATTATTGAGGGATAAATAATAAAATCGAAATAGATAATCATAGATTCGTCTTTTAAGGTACTTGCGGAACCTATTATGTGACTCTTTTCGCAGTAATGAATCATACGTTGTGATGATGGTTACCAGACTCTCAAAGTGTTTAAGGGAAATTTTTTGCGTCATAACCGAGTTTTGCCGTTGACGGTAAGCGTAGAGGATAGTATCGATATGCGATACCCTTGAGGCATTGACATAAAGCCTCGGGAGGGCTTCGTCATCCTCATAGGCGATGGTCTCATTATACACAAAGTGGATTGAATCGAGATAGGTGCGTTTGTAAAACTTGCACCAAGGCATCACGATATTATCCCCATTTCGTAAAAAATCTTTTCCGTTACTAACGATACCCGATTTTCGTTTTGTATGATATGCTTTTTCTTCATCACCGATCATGCTAAAATCAAAACTTACTATATCCAGATCGTGCTCGGAGGCGGTAGTGTGCAAAAGAGAGAGCGCGGTTGTTGTTAGTAGATAGTCATCGCTATCGGGAATGAAAATGTACTCTCCACGCGCTTTTTTTAGACCACTGTTGCGGGCACTGGCTGCCCCACTATTTTCCTGCTCTATGAGTATGATTCTCTCATCCTGTACCGCATAGCGTTGCAGGATGACGAGGGAGTTATCGGTACTACCATCATTAACGCAGATGATTTCGAGTTCGGAGAGATCCTGAGAGAGTATAGAATCCAGACACTCTTCCAGATAGGCTTCGACATTATAGACGGGAATGATAACGCTCACTTTTGGAGACACTTGTAGCCTTTATGGGGTAATTTTACTGTGAAAATAGTCGACTAAATCTTTTTCGATACTTTCAGCGTGTAGTTGTATTTTATCTGTTACGTGAACGGTTTGTTTTTTTACCTTTATCGAAAAACGCTGATAGGGGAGTGAGAGATTGTTTTTTTGTAAAAAAATATCCCACGCCATATCAACTGTTTTCATTCCCGCATTCATTGCCGTTATTGTTGACTCGGCATTAATTAAATAAACCATTTTTGTTAGTGCTTTAGGTGTGTTTGAACGTATTCGAGCGTTTGTAATTGGTAATCGGCCTTATACGAAAACTTTTTACTATCGGTTAAAGCGATAAGATTGATAACCATAAAATAGATTACCGTTG
>JAUYSQ010000224.1 GCA_030696285.1 Sulfuricurvum sp.
GAGCCGTTGATTCCGATATTGAATTTACGAGGCAATGTTGTGAGCCACTCCTCGTTTTTCAAAAAGATGGCTTGTATATCATTCATGATATTTTTGCACGGGAGGATATTATCCATCGCCAATCCATCAAGCGGATCGATGAGAATATTGCGGAAATTATCAACCCCTGTTTGGTAACTCGTAAGACCTGCATTTTCTAAAAGTGTGAGTGCTTCGGGCAGCTCCTCGATCGTAATGTAGCGCAGTTCGATCTGCATACGGGTGGTGATGTCGATATAGTCTTGCCCAAAGTGTTTGGCAACAAGGGCTAGGGCGCGTGCTTGTGCAACGCTAAGAGCCCCTCCCGCAATACGGACACGGATCATGAACTTCTCCGGAGTGGCGGGACGATCAAATACACCAAAACTTTTGAGAACAAACTCTTTATCCTCTTCGGTGATGGAAGGGTAGCCTGTTTTGGAGTAGCCCATGAGTCGATTCCACGCATCGGTTGCGCTGAAAGCATCTTTTATCGTTTCGGTTTTGTGACGTTTGACACTTCTGTCGGCATTTGCTTGGATAAGCGATGTCATTGCTTTTTCCCTTATTAGGACTTTTTTATCTTTAAAAAATAATAGGGTAAAATAGGGGTAGATTAATCAAAGAGGTGATTATATTTTAATCATTTTTTTACAAAAGGTACGCAATGGCTCTTTTCCCCATGTTTGTTGATTTAAAAGGTCGAGATTGTTTGGTCGTAGGTGCCGGTGAGGTAGCGTTGCGTAAAATAGAGCAACTGATTAAGTTTCATCCCAATCTCACCGTGATTGCACCTCAAATCCATCCGGAGATTGAAATGCTCTCATCACAGATAACCATTCTAAAACGGGAATATGCTGCGGAGGATTTGAAAGGGCGATTTTTAGTGATTGGTGCATTAGATGATATGGGAGAACAAGAAAAAATTTATCATGCCTGCATGGAGATGAAAACTCCTGTCAACTGTGTCGACTCTCCTGCTTTGTGTTCCTTTATTTTTCCTGCTTTGATTGTGGAGGGGGATTTATGTGTAGGGATCAATACAGCCGGGCGTG
>JAUYSQ010000234.1 GCA_030696285.1 Sulfuricurvum sp.
TGTCAGGGCAATGATCGGTTTAAAGACCACATCGATGGTGAGGGGCGCATGTCCAAATAAATATCCCCCAAACGTATAAAATCCATACAGGACAACAAATACAGCAAAAAAGAGAAGCCCGCCACCGATAATAGCGTAGGAGACGCGATTGATCCCTTTGAAAAAGTCGTTTTTTTCGATCAGATCAAATCGTTCCAAGAGTTTTCGAAGCCGAAAATCCAAAAAGAGATACCCCTCTCCCACAGCATAGACGACCGTTATGCACAAAAATCCTGTCGCGGTCGAGATATAGGGCTCGCTAATGTAATACCCTTTTTGAATTTCAACTTCATTGATAAGGTAAGAACGATCAACCCCGATATGGTGATGTTCTTCACGATTAGCATAAATATTAGGTGAATTTTGGACAAATCCCTCATCGGACATATAAAGCAGCTCCAAGCTTGGGAATGTTTTGTAAAGCCGCTCGATTAAGTGAACATTGAGTGTCTTTAGACTGACATTTCCCAATGTAGAGAGAATAAATTTTTGTATTAACGGAGCATTCGCCGCATAGCTTCGTACTAAATCTTGCATGGGTTTTCTCCTTTTAATGGGTTTTTATATGAAAATTATAGTCAAAAAAATACTCAAAGAGTGATTATAAATTAACCACACAATTTTAAAGACTCTTGTAAGCTCGAAGCGTTAGAATTCGCCATGCAAAAAATCATTATTAATCAAAAATATTACGGCTCTATTGAACTACCCGATAACCAGGAAGCTGCACGTGTTTTTTCGAAAGTAAAAAGCGCTTTTGGTGCCGGAAAAACGATGGACATCAGCATCCTTTTTCCGCCTTATAAGATGAAGGCCTTGGCCTCTTATCAAAAAGGGGGAGCGAGAGGGGAACTGGAAGATATTGAGCTCTACATTGAGCTGGGTAAAGTATTGCGATTTGATACTCTCGATGCGGTGAAACTCAAAAATGCGATCGAACTGACCAATGATATTGCTCATAATCATTACAATATTTCCAAACGTCTCACACTCTTCAATAAAAAAGAGAAATCTCACGCAACGGGAGGGTATCTTTTTTGGGATATTGAAAATTTCTCGAATATTGGTTCCATGTTTAACGATGTGATTGAAAAATACGAGATTCCCGATCACCGTATCTATGTGGCGGCAAATCCTGATTCGCTTTATCTCTTTAAGAGTGAATGGGAAGCGGATTTATACGATTATAAAAAAACGCTCAATTCCTTTAATTTTACCAAATGCGATCACGGAAAAAATGTGGCGGATGATGTATTGTTAAAACATTTCAACGACCTTCGTCTTCAAAACAGCAATGTCTACCTGATGACGTTTGACCGAGAACTCAAAGAGCGGTTTAGCGCGGATTGTCATTTGAGTAATAATTTGTATATCCTTGAAAAATAATATCACTTTAGGAATTCTATGACCCCACTTATCAACCTCCTCACTCAAAAAACAGGTATCTCCAAAAACAATATTGAATCTATTTTAAAACTCCTCGAAGAGGGGTCAACGATCCCTTTTATCGCCCGATACCGCAAAGAGATGACGGGGGGGGCTACGGATGAGCAGTTGCGGGAATTTGAAACCATTTATACGTATTCCAAAAAACTGTTGGAGCGTAAAGAGGAGATTCGTCGTCTGATACAAGAGCGTGGAGTGTTGAGTGCAGAACTTCGCAATCTTATCGACGCTGCCCAAACACTTCAGGTGTTAGAAGATATCTATCGTCCATTCAAAGAGAAGAAAAATACCCGTGCCGCATCGGCTATTGCGGCAGGATTGGAGCCGTTGGCGGATGTTTTGCAAAGTGGTCGATTGGAACTGGCTGAATTTAAAAAGAGAGCGCAGGAGTTTGTCAAAGGGCAGCTTTTGACGGTCGATGAAGCGGTACAGGGGGCGAAAGATATTTTAGCGGAGCGTTACAGCGATGATCCGCGTGAACGGGAACACTGGAGAAAACAGCTATTTGAGTATTCCTCTTTTGAGATCAAAGGGACAAAAACGCTCAAAGAAGATGGATTGTTTGCAAAATTGGCGGGTAAAGCGGAGCGGATTTCTTCGATTCCCTCTCACCGTTATTTGGCGATGATGCGGGGTGTGGCAGAAAAAGAGTTGAGTGTTAAAATCTCACATGATATGGAACGGGTGGAAAATGCCATCAAACAGTATCGCATCCCCAGACATGCCAACGGGAGCAAAGAGATACTGTTGGAAGCGTATCTCGATGGATTTAAGCGTCTATTATTTCCCTCATTGGAACGAGAACTTCATGGGGCGATCAAAGAGCGTGCCGATATTCAAGCGATCAACACATTCGGCAAAAATCTCACACAGCTCCTTAACACTCCTCCCGTAACCAAGCGGGTCATTTTGGGAGCCGATCCGGCGTATCGTACCGGATGCAAACTAGCAGTAGTCGATGAGCATGGAACGTATCTTGCCCATGCGGTAATCTATCCTACACCTCCGCAAAATGATTATGCGGCATCGGCAAAAGTGGTCAAAGAGTTGGCGAAAAAGTACAACATCACGGGTGTCGCTATCGGTAACGGTACAGGGTCACGGGAAACGCAGGAATTTTTTGCCCGTGTCAACAAAGAGGAGGGCTTGAGTTTAGCGTATACCGTAGTCTCAGAAGCTGGGGCATCGGTTTATTCGGCTTCCAAAATCGCGGGGGAAGAGTATCCGCAGCTGGATGTAACGATACGGGGAGCCATTTCCATCGCCCAGCGTTTACGCGATCCTATGGCAGCGTTGGTGAAGATTGATCCCAAATCGTTGGGGATAGGGCAGTATCAGCACGACGTCGATCAAAAGCTCTTGGAAAAACAGCTGGGAAGTGTGACCGAAGATTTAGTGAACCGTATCGGTGTCGATGTCAACAGCGCCTCGGTATCACTGCTATCGTATGTCGCAGGAGTAGGGGCAAAAGTTGCCAAATCTATCGTAGAGTATCGCGAAAAAACGGGAGCGTTTAAGAGCAAGCAGGAGCTTTTAAAAGTCAAAGGGCTGGGGGCAAAAGCATACGAACAGTGTGCCGGATTTTTTCGGATACGGGAGGGGAAAAGTATCCTCGATAACACGGGTGTTCATCCCGAAAGTTACGAGGTGGCGCAAAAGCTTTTAAAACAGTACGATGTTCAGTCGATCACGAAAGAGCAAATCGGCGCTATGGCACAGGAGTTTGGAACCGGAGAAATAACGCTCGGCGACATCATCACCGAACTCAAAAAGCCGGGATTTGACCCTCGTGAGACACTTCCGCCTATCATCTTCCGTTCGGATTTGACCAATATCAAAGAGCTTCGTGAGGGTTCCATCGTTTCGGGAGTTGTCCGAAACATCGCTGATTTTGGAGCGTTTGTCGATATTGGGCTCAAAAATGACGGCTTGATCCATATCTCGCAGATGTCGGAAAAACGGATTTCCCATCCGCTGGAGATTTTGAGCGTCAATCAGCAACTGACCCGAATTCGTGTTGTTGAGATAGATGTTGAAAAAGGGAAGGTAGGGTTGAGTTTGAGGGAAGGGTAGAGGGGTGTTTTACCCTCTCGATTTTTTAATCATCTCATACGCCGCATTGATCTCTTGAACTTTTTCGGTGGCAATTTTCAGATATTCATCCGATGCCCCTTGTGCTTTGATGATATCGGGATGATGTTCTCTTACAAGGGCACGGTAGGCTTTTTTGATTTCATCATTCGTTGACTCTTGTGATAGACCAAGAAGTGCATACGCTTGGGAGAGTGAGCTTTCCTTGACGCTGTGGCGGTGAATCGAGGCAAACTGATCGAGCATAGCGGTGAGCTGATCACGATTAAAATGTAAAAGAGCTCCGATGTTTAAAAGCATTTCCTCTTCGCTATGACTCAGTGTCCCGTCAATGTAGGCGAGATTGACCATAAACTCCACCATTTTTTGCCGTTTATGAGGGTCATTTTGGAGGAGAGTGTACAATGAGCCAGCAGTTTTCTCTAAATTTTGCGCGGTTTGTTTCTCTGCATCAAAGATCTCTTTGAGGAATTTTTTGGTGCTTTCAGGCTCCGGAAAGAGGGTGCTTATGTCGTTAAACATATTGCCAACCAGCTCCGCTTCGAGCTCATCCACTCTCCCATCGGCTTTGGCTACTTTGGCGACGAGGGCAACAAAGAGACCCAATTCACTTTGGGCAAGATGTTCTTTGGTTAGAATAAAGCGTTGAAACTGTTTTTTTGAATAGACATGCTTTTCGTTGTGCGAAAAACTTCGAGAGAGCCAATAAAAGAGAAGAACTGCTGCGATAAAAACGAGTATTTGAGTCATACAAAAATGCCTTATAAATTGACTTTATTCACTTATGTGTCATTGTCGGTTTTTTTGGAAATTCAACTCTAAACTTCATTCGTTAAGAGGTATGCGTGCTTTAGCTTTTCTTCAATAGCACGTTTATTTTTGAATTTCCAAAAAAACCGACAATGGCAAAAATCGCTCGTGTGTAAAATCAGTTATGAAAATAATTGTGACAGTGTATCGACAAATTAATAATGGAGAATAAAATGGGACCTCTTATTTACGGAACTGCGTGGAAAAAAGAAAAAACTGCCGATTTAGTCGTCCAAGCAGTTCTTGCCGGATTTCGCAGCATTGATACCGCCTGTCAGCCTAAACACTATGAAGAGGCACTTGTAGGTGAAGCACTCAAGCGATTGGAAACACATGGAATACAACGAGAAGAGCTGTTTCTCCAGACCAAATTTACCCCGTTAAGCGGTCAAGACCCCGTGCGTATCCCCTATGATCCAACGGCTGCATTGGAGGTTCAAGTTGCCCAATCGTTTGAAGCCTCGAAGAGAAATCTGCAAAGCGATTATGTCGATTCTCTGGTACTTCATTCCCCTCTGTATCCTTATCAAAATTTAACCACCGTATGGATGGCAATGGAGGGAGTGTATCATAACGGCGGTGCCCGAGCCCTTGGGATCAGTAACTGCTATGATCTTGAACTTCTCAAACGACTCTATGCCGACGCTACGATCAAGCCCTCTGTGGTACAAAATCGTTTTTACCGTGAGAGCGGTTATGATAGAGAGTTACGCCAATGGTGCGACACAAAAGGGATCTGCTACCAAAGTTTTTGGAGTCTTACCGCTAACCCCCATATTTTGAGTAGCGAAACGGTTGTTGCATTGGCTCAAAAATACGGCAAAACCGAAGCACAACTGTTTTACCGATATCTTTGCCATGTCGGAATCACACCGCTTATCGGTTCAACATCGGCACAGCACATGGCAGAGGATCTCGCTATTTTTGAGGTTGAACTGGAGCATGAAGAGATAGGACGTATCGGGCAGGTTTTAGAGAGTTACATCGTTTAATTTATGATTTGTCATAATATTTTTAAATTCAAGGAGATTCGTATGAAGTATTCTTTAGTGACAATGGTGCTTATTCCGCTTATTGCAAGCGGAGGGATGACCATTACGACCAATGAACAGGTCTCGGCTATGCTCAAACCCGATGTATTGCAGGGTAGTTTGAGTTTCGAAGAGCAGAGCAAAAATGCCAATACGATCAAAGAGCATCTCAATGCCATCATAGCCGAAGTTAAACGTTCCGATCCCAAGGGAGAATATTGCCATGGGGGAGGGTATCAGCTCTCTCCTCGCTACAGCTATAAAGATCAAAAACAAGAGTTTATCGGTTACAGCGGAAGTCTTTATTTCGGGTGTGAATTTTACACCGTCGAACACTACAATACCCTCATAGCAGGAGTCGATAAAGTAAGTGCTCCAAGTGTCCGTAAAACGCAGGGGGCATTGTCGTGGGGAGTAAGTGAGAAAAGCCAAGCATCGGTACGCCAAGGGCTACGGCTCACTTTGTTACGTACAGCAAAAATGCAGGCAGAGGCTTTTTCCAA
>JAUYSQ010000260.1 GCA_030696285.1 Sulfuricurvum sp.
TACGATTCGGGATGGAAAAAAGGGGGATAGAGGTGTCAAAATCTTTATCGCGTGAATAGATCAATACATCAGGAGCTTTCCCATTCACGAGCCGAGAATCGAGCGTCGGGCGATCAACCCGAACCGTATTGCCGCCAATGATAATGAGATCACATCGGTCACGCAAGGCATGAACGTGCTCACGAGATGCTTGAGAGCTAATGATTCCATTGTTCACTGTCCCATCGAGACGCTGTGCCCATTTGAAAAAAACAAAGGGTTTATTTTGCCACATCACAAACGGTTCCAAAAGTCTTTGCCCTTCTTCTTCCATTACATCAAACGTACACCTTACCCCTGCCTCTTCCAAAATATTTCCACCGTTGGCTGCAATAGGATTGGGATCTTTGCAAGAAACAAAGAGTGTTTTTATCCCCAAATCGCGAATCAACAAAGCACACGAAGGTGTTTTACCGCTATGAGAACACGGTTCTAGCGTGACTGCCATTGAAATATTATGAAAAAGATTATTATGATTTTCTCGTAGGTAGTTGTGGATGTATTCAGCATCATCACTCAAAGCAATCGTATCATCGCCGCTTAGAATGATGTAGGCATCACGAAGGGCATATACCTCGGCGTGAGGACCACCGGCACGCTTATGCGCACCAATAGAGAGTATTTCACCTGACACACCGATACAAACGGCTCCGACGGCAGGATTAGGGAAAGTTAAAAGTTGATATTCCCACGCCGCATTAATGGCGAGGTTCATAGCAGTATGAGAGGTTTTCATCACCACTCGAAGTAGGTTTTTGCCTTGCTGATAGAGCGGAAAGGGACTTTTTGCTCACCCTCTTCTTTGGTTAAAACGGTAATCTCTTCTCCAACAACGCTGAGAATTTCACCTTCGAACTTCTCTTTATTAACCGTCGAAAGTGCTACTTTTTCCCCAACGGACTGAGCAAAATGCTCCAACGTTTTAAGACGGCGTTCAATACCTGGAGAACTCACTTCAAGTCTGTATTCACCGCTCATAGGAGGTGTTACATCAAGAAGCGGATTAATCAAATGAGTTACTTCGGAACATTGATTCAAGGTCACCCCACCTGGTGCAGTCACACTGACGCGGTAAATCGTATTCTCGTTTTCATGTAAAATTTGTGTGTCATAAAGAGAAAGACCGATGGATTCGACCATTTTTTTAATATCGCGCTCAAGACTCATCTTTTTTCTCCTTGGCAATTTTGGCAAATAATGCCTCAATATTTTTACTGCGCTCTAGCGTATCATCAAAAACAAACGTTAGACGAGGTGAGCGAAACCACCCTTGATCTTTCATGCAGTGTTCTTCGATAATAGGGCGCACTTTTTCAAGTAATTTTATAAATGCAGCTTGTTCTTGAGCAGTATAATGATGAGGGTCAAGATAGACTTTCGCATCACTGCGTCCTCGTGAACATTTGACATCGATCACATCTACTTCACGAACACGCGCATCTGCGAGTCCTGAAATGGCTTCAGGAATCAGCTCTTTGAGCATTGATTCTGTCCGTTTTATTTTTATCTGAGCCGGTGTCACAGGGTTACTTTTTTCTCAATTTTTTTGAAGGTTT
>JAUYSQ010000264.1 GCA_030696285.1 Sulfuricurvum sp.
CCTGCGATTTCGGCATAATTAATAAACTCTTTTTCGGAATAAGCGTATTCAATCATACACTTAATAGAAACTTTTTGAGGGGTGAGGCGTTCTGACTCTAAAATACCAAGTATCGCTTCAAACTCCAAATCCTCGATTAGAATTTTCATGCGACCTGTTTTTCTTCGCCTTGAAATAAGCGGATAAAGTTAGGGATGTGTTTGTAAAAAAGGATAAAGGCAATAAAAACGACAGGCGCATGAAAGAGATCAGGTTTCAATACAAACGACGCAATGACGAGGGCTGCGAGCCCGAGCATCGAGGAGAGAGATGAAATACGGATTGTTTTTGCCGCAATTCCCCACACCACAAGAGCAATAGCTGTTTCGATGGGGAGCATAACTGCCATAACGCCCATACCCGTTGCGACCCCTTTGCCCCCTTCGAACCACATATAAGGACTAAAACAATGCCCCATCACGGCGAGTACGGCGACCATCCATTGAACTGACTCACTCATCTCGAAGTATTTAGCCGCGAGGACGACGATAATCCCCTTTAAAGCATCGAGAGCAAGGGTTGCAATGCCCAGTTTTTTAGCCAATGAAGGATTGGTTTCTTTGACGACCCGTAACACATTGGTTGCACCGATGCTCCCTGAACCGGATTCTTTGATATTCACTCCTGCAAATACTTTTGCGAGGATGAGTCCAAACGGAATACCGCCCAACAGATAGGCGATAAGATAAAACTGTACGTTTTGATTAAATAAAAACTCCATGATGAATGACTCTTCTTGTATGAATTTGAGATGTTATTATAATTCAACTATCGTAACAAAGAACTAAAAAAGATATAATAACAACCTAATGAATAGTGAGGAAAACTTTTAATATGAATACAGAAGAATTAAAACAAAAAATTATTGACTTAAAAAATCGTCTGAATGTCACGGTCGTTGCCCATTTCTACCAGCGGGATGAAGTGTTTGAGATGGGAGATATTACGGGCGATTCGCTCGAATTGGCGAAACGGGCAATGGCAGACGATAAAGAGTTTGTTGTTTTTTGCGGCGTCGGATTTATGGGGCAGAGTCTGAAAATTCTTAGCCCTGAGAAACGGGTTGTTATGCCCAAAGTCGCGTGCTGTGCGATGGCGCGGATGATTGACGGCCTTTATTTTGACCAATCGATCGAAAAACTACAGCAAAGCGGAATCAAGGCAGAGGATATTTTGCCGATTACCTACATCAACTCCAATGCTGATGTCAAAGCCCGTGTGGGAAAAATGGGGGGGATGGTCTGTACCAGCTCCAATGCCAAAATGATTATCGAAAAAGCACTTGCAGAGGGAAAAAAAATCCTCTTCGTCCCTGACCGTTGTTTGGGGCAAAATATCGCCAATATGATGGGATTAAAATCGTGTGTCATCGGGGACGGAAAAGATCCCAAAGAAGCGGACATTATCTGCTACGACGGGTTTTGTTCCGTCCATCAGCTCTTTAGCATCGATGACATCGAGTTTTACCGCAACAAATATCCCGGTATCCTGATCGCTGTCCATCCTGAATGTGACCCGGCTATCTGTGAGCGTGCCGATTTCGTCGGTTCGACGTCACAGCTTATCAAATACATTAAAGAGCTTCCGGAAGATCAGAAAGTTGCCGTTGGAACCGAGTTTAATATGGTGAACCGTTTACGCGCCAAAAATACGTATATTCTTTCAAGTACGAAACCCGAATGTCCAACCATGAACGAGACAACATTGGAAGATTTGTATTTGACTCTGAAAGCGATTGAAGACGGTGCTCCGATCAACGAGATCGAAGTGGATGAAGATACGGCGTATTGGGCGAGAATTGCACTCGAGAGGATGATGGCGTTATGATCGAAAAATTTATCCGTGATGTATTAGCTGAAGATATCGGACGTGGGGATTTGTATGCGCGGGTTTCTGCTCCCGTACGTGCAAGTGCAAAGATTATTGCCAAAAGCGATGGCGTGTTGGCAGGGGAAGAGTATCTGCGGGTGTTGGCGCATATCGAAGGGTTTATGATTACTTGGCACAAGCATGACGGGGAACGGTTTGCTAAAGGTGCCGTACTGATGGAACTGGAAGGTGATTCGCATACATTGCTGCGGATTGAACGGACACTTCTCAATATGCTGTTGCATGCGAGTTCCATTGCGACACTGACCCGTCAATATGTCGATCTCGTGGCGCCCTACGGCACAAAACTCCTTGATACCCGAAAGACCCGTCCGATGCTCCGTAATTTTGAAAAATACGCGACCCGTATCGGCGGAGCGACGAATCATCGGATGGGGCTGGACGATGCGCTGATGCTCAAAGATACCCATCTCAAAACGATTGAAAATTTAGAAAAGTTCATGGAAGATGCGCGTGCAAAAATCCCATTTACGGCAAAGATTGAGATTGAAGCCGAGACGATAGAGATGGCAAAGAAGGCAATGGAAGTGGGGGCGGATATTGTGATGTGTGACAATATGACTCCAGAGCAGTTGCGTGAAGTGGTGGAGTACAAATGGGCACATCATTCCAGTGTTCTCCTCGAAGCCAGCGGAAACATCTCATTGGAAACGATTGAAAGTTACGCTCAAACCGGAGTAGATGCCATCAGTACGGGCTCCCTTATCCATCAAGCTAATTGGATTGATATGTCGATGAAGATGGATTAAGTATAAATGGCAGACGATCAAGAAAAAACCGAAGAACCCACCGCCAAGAAGCTCGAAGATGCCAGAGAAGAGGGGAATGTCCCCAGAAGTCAGGATACTGCCGGAGTCATCGTTTTATTTGTCGGGATTTTGTCGCTGCTTATGCTGATGCCTTTTATCAGTGAACATCTTTTGGCCTTGGTGCGGTATTACTTCTCGTTGATGAATCATCCGTTGGAGCAGGTTAATCTGATCGATATCGCTTTTGTGACGTTTCGAGAGCTTTTGATTATGATACTTCCCATCAGCGCTATTATCGCTATTGCGGGGGTTGCGGGGACGGTGACGCAGATCGGGTTTAATTTTACGACGAAACCGTTGATACCCAATTTTTCAAAGCTTGACCCCATCGCAGGGCTCAAAAATATGTTGAGCATGCAAAAAGTCCTCGAAGCGTTAAAAATTACGTTTAAATCACTGACGGCGATGGGGATCGGATTTCTCTTTTTTTGGGCGTATATCGAAGAGCTTCCGACCGTTGCGTTATTTGGTTTGTGGGAGCAGATGGCGTGGTTTGAAGAGAAAGCAATTATATTAGCCTCTGTCATGCTGGTGATATTGTTTTTATTTGCAATGGTGGATCTCTTTTTGACCCGTAAACACTATTTTGATAAACTCAAGATGTCCTTGCAAGAGGTCAAAGATGAGATGAAAAATATGGAGGGGGATCCTCATATCAAGGCGAAAATCCGCCAAATTCAGATGCAGGCGGCACGAAAGCGGATGATGTCCGCCGTCCCCACTGCCGATGTCGTCATCACCAATCCGACCCACTATGCTGTGGCGATAAAATACGATGAAACGAAGCATAATGCTCCGGTCGTCGTTGCCAAAGGGGTCGATAATATCGCCATTCAAATCAAGAAAATTGCCCGTGAAAATGGGGTGCATGTGATGGAAAGCCCGCCTTTGGCGCGAGCGCTTTACAAAGACGTAGAGATTGACCATCCGATACCGGACGCTCTTTTTGCTGCCGTTGCGGAAGTGTTGGCGTATGTGTACAAGATGGGTAAAAAACGCAAAGGGAACTTTTAATGGGTAAATGGCTCCAGTTATTTGGAAATAAAAAGGTAATTGCCGCTATTTTCGTAGTGATTGTGACTATTTTAGGAATTATTTTTATCCGTTTGGAAAAAGAGGTAACCTCTCAAACCCTCCAACGTCTCAGCGATCAGCTCTCCCTGGCATTGAACAGCCAGTTGGATAAGGAACGCTCTACGGCTTTGCGCTATGCCTTGATCCTCAGTCAAAATGGTGCGCTGAGTGATGCGCTGGAGCAAGAAGATGAAGACGAAGGGTTTGAAATTCTCTCAGAGGTGATGGATTCGATCAAAATGTATACGAATACGTTGATCCGCTCTCAAATTATTACGGCGGATTATTTTATTTTTGCTCGCAGTTGGGACAACTCGTATGCGGGGATGCCGCTGGATTTTCACCGTCCGGATCTCCTCTATTTTCAAAATCATAAAAAACCCCGCGCCGCCATCGAGGTAGGACGTAAACTCGGGATTAAAGCGACCGTACCGGTTTACCATCAGGCGAATATGATCGGATTTGTCGAAGTGGTATCGTTTTTTGAATCAACGCAGGAGTATTTCGACCGTTTAGGGATCGATTTGTACATACTTATGGATGAACGGTTTTACGAAACGGCGGTATTTATGCAGGACAACCCTCCCATCGGTAAAGAGTATATTTTGGCCAATCCCAAATACACCCAAAGCGACTTGCAATTACTGGGCGGGATCGATTTTAATCTTTTTAAGCAATCCCGTGTCGTCTACCGTCAGGGAAAATACCTCTTTTATGAGCCGATGAAAAATGGGGAAGGGGAGACGATCGGTGCGTTTGTTTTTTCGCTGAGTGCCAAACAAGTGAGTACGTATGCCCATTCGGATAAAGAGGATATCTCTTTTTTAATTCATCTGAGCCGTGATGAACTGTATGATGTGATGATGAAAAAATCGCTGAACAATGCGCTGTTTCATAGTGCGTATGATAAAGAGCTCTTGTATCTCAAAGATGTGGTTGCACCGGAAGATCGTGAGCTGTATTTAGAAGAAGCACGTGAACGGCTGAATGAATATTCCAAAGAGGAGCTGATCGGTATACTGCTGGATTATAAAGTTTCACGTGAGGTCAAAGGGGAGATCAAATGAGGGTATTGCTGCTGGAGGATGAATACATGCTGCGGGTCAGCATTACCGAATTTTTGGAAGAGCTTGGATTGGAAGTGGCCGGATTTAGCAATGGAGATAAAGCGTTCGATGCGATATATGAAACCCATTTTGATCTTTATTTGCTCGATGTCAATGTTCCGGGGATGAACGGATTTGATTTATTGCGGACATTGCGCAAAGAGGGAAATAAAACCCCGGCAATTTTTCTGACGTCGATGGTCAATGTGCATGATTTGCAAGAGGGGTATAAATCGGGGTGCTGCGACTATATCCGCAAGCCTTTCGATTTGACGGAGTTACAAATACGGATACTGCACGCACTGAAAAGTCACTATCATGAAGGTGAAAATAAAATCGATTTTGGCTCAGGGTTGATGTATGATACTGAAAATTTTACGTTGACGCATAACAGCGAAACCATTGCTCTGAGTAAAACGGAAAAAGAAATCTTTACGGTATTGCTCAAGCACACGAATCAAGTCGTCTCGGTCGATATGTTCCAAGACGAAATCTGGGGCGAATACGTCGATCCGGCCAATATTCGAGTGCAGATCAACAACTTGCGTAAAAAGCTCCCTTTAGAAATCATCCAAAATCGTCGAGGACTGGGATACATCATTGAACGATAAGCGCTACGCCCTTAAAAATGCTTTTTGGTATACGATGCTCGTTGCGGTACTGTTACTGACTCCGACCTATTTGTACGTCACTTATATGAAATATGTTACCGAAATTCAATACGAGTTTAAGCTCAAAGAACAATCGCATCTGATCTTGCGTGCGATGGAAGAGTTCGATCAAAAAGAGAAAGAGTCGTTTGATTATCCCCGTTTCCAATCGTTTCAATCGGGATTGTATGATGTCCATTTTCTCCCTATTTTTACCCTCATCAACCATCCCCTGAGTGTTCAAGAGGCCGGATATCATATTGAGGAAGGGTATGCGTATCTGGTAGTAGCGTTGCCTGAGAGGCGTTATTTCGAGGCTTCATATCTGGTGATCGGTGGGGAACTCTCCTACGTGCGGATTTATCAGGATGTTATTATCATCTTGCTCGCGATTGCCGCATTGATTTTTGTCTTATCCCTCTTTTTTCTCGACCGTTTCGCCTTGCCGTTTCAACGGGTGAATCAACGGCTGGATCGATTTATCAAAGATTCGATGCATGAGATCAACACTCCTCTCTCCATAATCAATGTCAATGTTGACCTCTATAACCGTTCCAATCCCACGAATAAATATCTACAGCGGATTAAAGCGGCGACCAAAACCCTCGCAACTCTCTACAACGATATGGATTATCTGATTAAAAACGAACGTCTCTCCTTTGCGTATGAAACGATTGACCTCGGCCGTTATTTGCAAGAGAGGATTGATTATTTTCACGAAGTGGCGGCACTTAAAAATATTAGTATCGAAGCGTCTGTTTCTCTTGGGGTCAATCTCATGTTTAACCCGACACAGCTTCAGCGTATCATTGATAACAATCTCTCCAACGCGATTAAATATTCGCATGAGGGGGGAAAAATCGAAGTATCACTGGTATTTGACGACACGCAGTGTATTATGGCGTTTAGAGATGATGGTGTCGGTATCAAAGAGGTAGAACAGATTTTTGAGCGGTATTATCGTGAGAATCAGGACAAAGGGGGATTTGGAATAGGGCTTAATATCGTCAAATCGATTATTGATAAAGCCGGGATCGATCTGCATATTGATTCACACTACGGCAAAGGAAGTACCTTTTCGTATACATTTTATCCTCCTATCTACCTTTTGGCATAATTTTTATCTTTTTTTACGTTAATTTTACACTCCTTCTTTACAATACTCATCGAAAACAAAAACTAAGGAGAGCCAATGCGAAAAGTGATACTACTAGCAATCGCGGCGTTTCTAAATGCGGCAGATTTATCGCAAGTGATAGAAAGTCCGGATGCGACGGCTATTTTGAAAAAAGATGCCCTGAGCGCAGCGAAAGCAGTAACAATGATCGAGGGATGTATCAGCAATGAACCCGCTGTAATAGCGCGCGGTAAATACATTTTTCATAATCTCAATGGTAAAGATGCCAAAGAAAATCCGCCTGAGGGGTTAACGCGACTTCTTCCAGACGGCAAAGAGAAGCAAATGGGTAACTGTGTCGCTTGTCACAACATTGAGGGGGCAAAAGGGTACGGTAATATCGGACCTGATTTGAGTAACTACAAAGCTCTCTATATGGACAGCGGAGCACGAAACGGTCAGTTTGTGTACCAAAAAATTGCTGATCCTCGTGTGGACAATGCAAAAACCCATATGACGGTCAATTTAACGAATGGCTTGTTTAATGAACGTGAAGTGTGCGATTTAGCCTCTTACGTGATGGCAACTAAAAAATAAACCCAAGGAAAAACAATGGAACGTAGATCATTTTTAAAAAGTTTTGGAACAGCAGCAGCGTGTGCGGCACTTTTGCCACATGTTGCGAGTGCGGCGGATGAGGCAAAAAAAGTTGTCGGTCCCAATGAGATGAATTATGAGACGGCAGTTGCAGCAATCACGGGAGGAAAAGCGTTGATTCCTTCGGCAAAAGTGGTCATTTCAGCACCGGAAATTGCGGAAAACGGTGCGGTTGTTCCCGTAAAAATTACGGTTGACAGCCCGATGAGTGACAAAGAATACGTCAAAGCGATTCACGTATTGGCCTCTAAAAACGGTAATGTCCGATGTGCAAATATCTATCTGACTCCGGCTAACGGAGAAGCTTCTTTCGGAACACGTATCAAACTCGGCGGAACACAAGATGTTGTCGCGATCGCACAGATGAGTGACGGAACGTTCCTCACGGCAAAACAAAACGTGAAAGTAACCATCGGCGGATGCGGTTGATCGCATTGGTGTAAAAAAAACAAAAGAAATATAAAATAAGGAATATGGCAATGAAAACACTAATTAAGATCAAACCAAAAGATTACAAAACAGGCGAAGTGGTCAAAATCGACTTTATGGCAATGCACCCGATGGAAACAGGGATGCGTAAAGATAAAGATACCGGAGCAATTATCCCGGCAAATTATATCGATGAGGTGAAATTTCTCTTCAATGATACACTTATTACGAAGATGGTCATTTGGGAGTCACTTTCGGTCAATCCTCTTTTTACTATCAGTTTCAAAGTACCGGGTGCAGGAACGCTAAAGGTTATCGCCAAAGACAACAAAGGGCAAAGCGTCGAGACTAGCGCACCCATCACTCCGAAAGGATAAGCGATGCGACTATTATCTGTAACTACTGCATTGGTATGTCTGGCATTGTTGAGCGGTGCGAATGCTGAAGAAAAACTCAGTATGAGCGATGCCGATAAAGCAATGTATACCGAGATGCTCGAAAACAATCCTGCGGCGATGGAAGTGGCTGAGGGGGAGGAACTTTTTACTTCTCTCATCGGCCAAGCGGCGTATGCAAAAATGTTGGGAGTGAAAGAGAAGGATCTTCCTAAAACTATCGCGAATTTCCCCCGTTTCGTCAAACCGGCGGGTAAAGTTGTGACGTTGTCCCAAACGCTTCAAATGGCGATGGCCGATGTCGGCAAACCGGTACTTAAACTGGAGAGCAAAGAGGTCGTTAAAATGACAGCTTATGTCAAATCATTGGCGAACGGTCAAAAAACATCGATTGATGTTAAAGCCAATCCGCACATGAAAGAGATGATGACATTGGGTCAATCGGTATTCGAAGAGCGTCGCGGCGGACGGGGTCTTTCATGCAACAGCTGTCACAGTTCGGATGTCATCGGTCAGCGTCTTCGTATGCAGCCTCTTCCCGATTTGGGCGCCAAAGAGACGGCAGCCGCAGGAACATGGCCGGCCTATCGTATGACGCAAAGCCAAATGGTGACACTGGATAAACGGATGCAGCAGTGTATGAAAAATGCGTTGTTGGCTGAAATCCCGTTGGGTTCCAAAGAGATGGTTGCATTGGAAGTTTATGTCACCAACAAAACCAAAGGCAACGAGATTCAAATCCCGGGCTTGAAGCGCTAAGGAGGATACGATGGATGTATCACGAAGAGACTTTTTTCATATCGCCGCTGCTTTGGGGATCGGATTGCCGGCGGTTGCGTCTGCTGCATCGACACCCAAGCGGGCCGATGAGGTAGGGCTAAAAGATATTTACCAATTTAATGCCAAAGGAAACGTGACGCTGCTGCACATCTGTGATATGCACGCCCACATCAAGCCTCTCTATTGGCGTGAACCTTCGACGTTGATTTCGGCTCCGAATTTGACGGGAACTCCGGGCTTTTTGTGCGGTGAGTCATTTTTGAAACACTACGGGATGCAGGGCAAAACGCTCGATGCTTATTTCGATACGTTTATGAATTTTGATGCATTGGCGCACAAATTCGGGAAAATGGGGGGGATCGCCCATATGAAAACCCTCATCAACCACGTGAAAAAAGAGCGCGGAGCGGATAATGTATTGCTTCTCGATTCAGGGGATACATGGCAGGGGACGGGTTTAGCACTCAAAACCACCGGTGAAGCGATCGTCAAAGCGCAAAATTATTTGGGTGTAGACGTGATGGTCGGCCACTGGGAATTTACTTACGGTAAGAAACGGGTTAAAGAGCTGATCGAAATGCTCAATGCAAAATTCATTTCTCAAAACGTTGTCGGGGATGATTCCTTCGCCGACGATTTCGAAGAGCTGATTTTCGAACCGTACACGATTATGGAGCGGGGCGGTGCGAAGATCGGGATTATCGGACAGTCGTTTCCGTTTACCTCGACCGCAAATCCCAAAGAATTTACCCAAGGGTGGAGTTTCGGTTTGCGTCTTGATACGCTCCAAACGTATGTTGACAAACTCCGTAAAGAGGAAAAAGTGGACTGTGTTGTTGTCTTGTCGCATGACGGTTTCAGCGTTGACCAAGAGGTTGCCCGTCAAGTCAAGGGAATCGACTTCATCCTCAGCGGTCATACGCATGATCCTTCACCGCGCCCGACCGTCATCAACGGTACAGTAATCGTTATCGCAGGAAGTCACGGTAAATACGTCGGACGTCTGGATATCGATATCCAAAACCATCGAGTCAAAGGGTATGAGTACAAACTGATCCCCGTAGCGGCAAACCTGATCCCTGCCGACCCTGAAGGGGTTGAATTGGTCAATACACTCTATGCTCCGCATGAGAAAGAGTTTAGTGAAGTGCTGGGGATGACGAAAACTATTTTGTACAAACGCGACACGTTCCATTCACCGTTCGATGAGTTGATCAATGATGCGATTATTGATACGATGGACTCGGATATCTCCTTTACTCCGGGATATCGCTGGGGGACAACGGTTCTTGGCGGTGAGGCGATCACGATGGACAGTGTCTATGATATGACGGCGATTACCTATCCGAATGTCTATACGTTTGAGTTGGTAGGCAAACATATCCGCTCGCTTCTCGAAGACATTGCCGATAACGTCTTTAATCCGAACCCGCTGTATCAGCAGGGGGGAGATATGAGCCGTTTGGGCGGTGTAACCTACGATATTAAAATCGGTGCTCCAAGCGGAAAACGGATCAGTAATATCATGGTCAAAGGGAAGCCTTTAGATGATCGTAAGGTCTATAAAGTCTCTTCATGGGGCGGTAATTTACAAAATGCCGGGACAAATTTAAGAGATTCTCTTACCCGTCCTGTTTATGATGTCACGGCAAACTATATCCGCCGTCAAAAGAATGTCAATATCGATGGCACCAGCAATGTAAACATTCTTGATTACGATTGCGGCTGTCCTCGTAAGGGTTCAAAAAGCTGCTAGAAAATTTTAACTTAGAGGAAGAAAAGAATGAAATTAGTCAATCTTAGTATCGCAGCAGCAGCTGCATGTTTGTTTGCAACGTCGGCGCATGCGCTTAAAACCGAAGACCGTAACTTAAAAGCAAATGGACAAGTGGAATATCTAAAAGTACCGGGTGCGGTAAATTCCATCGGGGAGATGTTCACTGAGGGCGAGTTCTATGGCCGTCTCCGTTCCAATATGTTTTGGTGGGATTGGGATAATGCAGTAGCAGGTAAAACTGCTGATAACAATATGTGGGGTCTTGGTGGAAGCTTGGTTTATAAAACTGGTTTTTACAAAGGATTTGGAGCAACAGCAGGATTTTACGGTACGGTTCCGATGCATGATGATAATTTAGTAGGTACATCTGTAACCAATTATGGAAAAGCAGGTAAAGATACCTATCGAACACGTCTTGATGGAACAGAAGCCGCTATTGGTGTAGTCGCTGAAGCGTACGGTGAATATAAAGCAGGTAAAACTGACGTAACGGTTGGACGTCAAATGATCGACAGTATTATGTTGGCATCCAATGATACTAAAATGGTTCCTAACACGTTTGAAGCGGCAATGATCGAAAATAAAGATATTTCGAATACAAAAATACGTGCTGGTTATATTATGAGTCAAAAACTTCGTGACCATCAATCATTCCACAGTATATTAGCGTATGATGGAACAACAACTCCGGCAAAAGTAAATGAAAACGATGATTCGGGTGTCCATAAAGGTTTGAGTTTAAAAAATATTGCATCACTTAAAGAAGATGCAAACCCTGAAATGATATTGATCACAGCAGAAAATAAATCAATTCCTAATCTGAAACTTGATGCAGAGTATGTAGGAATTAAAGGCTTTTTCTCAACAGCGATTGCTGAGGCCAATTATCAAGTAGCTCTTGGAAATGGCTGGACATTGACTCCGGGTATTCGTTATTTGAAACAAATGGATGATGGTGCTGGTAAAATCGGTGGTGCGGCGCTTAATGGTTCTTTAGGAAATGATAAATCAGGGGTAGGTTATAATACTGCAGCAGCGAGCTATCGTGATCCTAAAAGCGCGGATGGTAGCATTCTGATGGAACGTTTAGTGTTAGCAAATGGACCTTTATCGGTAATGGCAGGTTATTCAGATGTTTCCGATGATGCGGATATCATCGCTCCATGGCGCGGTTTTCCTACTGGAGGATATACTCGTGATATGGCTCAGGTAAACTGGATAGCGAATACCCAATCATGGATGGTAAAAGCCGATTATAATTTTGATAAAGCAGGAATTGTGCCGGGACTTATCGGAGCACTTTCATACGCCGATATGAATTTTGATGATAAAAAAATGATTGCAGTTGCATCAGATTTTAGTGACCGTTCAATTGTACACTTGGATTTGATACAAACCTTTAAAACATTACCAAATACGGAATTCAAATTCCGTTTTGCAGCAATTGATGCTGATCCATCGAAAAAAACTGATACAACTTTAAAAGTAGATGGTGAATCCTACAACGAATACCGTTTCGAAATCAACTACCTCTTCTAAAGGTCTGACAATGCGTTTCCTCTTGCCGTTATTTACTTTGGTCGCTACGTTAAGCGCGTACGACTTTGCTCTGAAACCCAAGCGGATCACCCCTGAGGTGACCTGTTTTTTCGGTGAACCCGAGGTGATGAATACGACCAATAACGGCAACATGGTCAACACGTGTTATATCGATACTAAAAAGAGCTATGTCGTTATCGACAGCGGCTCTTCGTATGCGTATGCCGCATCGGCATACAACGCAATGCAAAAAATTAAACCTTGGCCGGTTGAGCTGGTGATAAACACCCACGTTCATGACGATCATTGGCTGGGAAACGGTTTTTTCGCTCAAAAGGGAGTTAAGGTTTTGGGTTCGGATGATTTTATTCATAATGCTAGCATTGATTCTCCTTCCCGAATCCAAACCCATATCTCTCCCCAAGCGTACGCTCTGACCGTTCCGACACTTCCAAGTGAAATGATTGCGTCGGATAAAACGTTGAAAATCGGCAATAAAACGCTGGAACTTCATATCATGAAACAGCAAGCTCACAGCGAAAAAGACATGGTTGTCTATGTACCACAAGCCAAGGTTCTTTTTGCCGGAGATTTGGTCTTTAATGATCGTGTCCCCTCATTGGCCGGAGGAAATATCAATGGCTGGATTAGTGCCTTGGAGTTATTAAAAACGTATGGAGCGACAACGATTATTGGTGGGCATGGGTATCGTACTGACAAAGAGGCAATGATAATGACTCGAGAGTATCTTATCCAAATGCGCAGTGAGGTTCGAAGTGCCATTGATGAGGGATTAAGTATCGATGAAACGATCAATAAGGTCACAATGCCCTCTTTTAAATCCTTACGGATGATGAAGTCGTTGCATCGTGCCAATGTTGAGACAGCGTATCGAACATTAGAATGGGAGGAAAAATGAAACGAATAGCCTTTTTTATTCTATTAAGTTCGTCTCTCTTGATAGCAGATGTGCGCTTTGCAGAGCCATTGCCATCCATTGAAAAACCTCGTGAAGTGGTGATGGGGATCAGTCTGGGCGATGATGAGTCGATCCATCATGGGCTGAGTACGGCAAACAATGTTTTAAAATTTTACGGTCCTGAGAAAGTCCATATTCGTATCGTTGCCTATTATCACGGTATCCGTACTCTACTGAAAAGCAATAAAAAGATTGCCGTTCGGGTACGTGCATTACAGCAATACGGTGTCGAATTTGTCGCGTGCGGCAATACGATGGAGACCAAAAAAATTCCCCCATCGGCATTGATCGAGGATGTCGAGATCGTCAGCGCCGGTATTGCTGAAGTGATCGAACGCTCGGTCGAGGGCGCATTTTACATACAACCTTAAGGAGTCAATCATGAGAATTTTTCTTGCAACGATCTTGGCGGGATTTTTATCCCTTTTCGGCGGTGATTTTCACCTTTTCAGTATCCCTAACAGTGATGGAAAAACGACCCCTGCTGTTATAGAAAAAGCGTTAGAGGCAAATGGTTTTGTCATTTCAGCCAATACGGAGATGAACGAGCCGTTTAAAAAACAATTTGGACAAAGTGATTTTGCAGTATTTAATTTGTTGACGGCATATCACAAAAATCATGCAGAATCTTTGGTGAAAACGCATCCTGATGGCGGTATTTTTGTACCGATGGGATTTGGTGTCTACCAGCGCAGCGGAGAGAAGAACCTTCATATCTCTGTTTTGACGGCAAAGGCTATGAAAAGAATTGCCGGATTTAATGCCCCTGAGTTTGCTAAAATCGAAAAAGAGGTCTTGGCTGCGATAAAAAAGGAATTCCCTAAGGCGAAAAAGAGCGACAGTGAAACGTCGCTTCCCTCAGAGGGGCCATTGCTCAGCCGCTATGTTAGGCCGTCCGATGCTGTAAGCTGGAAAGGGGACAAAGAAGAGGTAGAGATGATGATCGAAGACGGTCTTAAGCCTGCCGGATTTGTGATGTCGAACTTTACCGATTATAATTTTGTCCTCAGCGAAGGGGATAAAGTAAGTCCGTTTGATTTTTATGATACCTATTCGATCTGTAAACTCAAAGTGATCTACACGGTAGCCAAAACTCGTCCCGAAGCCGCTGCATTTGCTCCGTGTACGTTGATGGTGTATAAGAAAAAAGAGTCTCATGAGATCGTTATGGGCTTTCCGGGAGTGTATAACTGGATGAGCAGTGCCCGTGTTAGTGATCCGGAGGCAAAAGCGGTATTGATGCAAGCTCAAAAAGATTTCGAAGCGGTTTTAAAATCGGCTACGGAATAAAAGAGGGTATAATCGCGAATATTTTTTGCGAAGAGGAAGCCATTGCGAGAGCTTATCGATCCAGCCAAACACATTGTCCTTATAGCCCATGAACACCCTGATGCCGATTCACTCGGATCAGCGTGTGCGTTTTACTCCTATCTTTTACGGTCGCACACAAAAGTTACCCTCTTTTGCGCGACCCTTTCGATCGATCAAAATCTCTCTTTTCTCCCCTGGTTTGACAAGATAAGTCATACATTCCCTGAATCGGCTGATTTGGCGATCAGTTTTGATTGTGGCAGTTACGAACGGCTTGGAATTGAGTATAGAGGTGAGCTGATAAATTTCGATCACCATATCAGCAATGAGCAATACGGAACGCATAATTGTATTAATCCCGATGCGATCAGCACGACGCAAGTGCTTTATGAGTGGTTTGTTACCAATGATATTAAAATCAATGGTAAAATGGCGAATGCGCTTTATGCAGGATTGATCGATGATACGAGTTGTTTCAGTGATCCTCAATGCAGCCCTTCAACTTTTATGATGGCCCATTCATTGGTACAATTGGGAGCAGATCACGCACAGTGTGTGAATGCTTTGTTTAATAGTCACTCTTTGGCATCTCTTAGATTAAAAAGTAAGATGTTAGGAGAGATGAAAATTGTCCATAATGGTCGCGTGGCAGTCTTGGAAGTGGATCAAGCACTGTTAGAATCAACGGGAGCAGTTTTGCGTGATTGCAAAGCAGCAGTTGATAAGGCATTATCGCTCAAAACGGTTGAAGCCGCTCTTTTAGTGGCACAACTGAAGCACGGCGGAGTGAAGGTATCCCTTCGAAGTAATGGGATAATGAATGCCGCTGAAATTCTTCAGAAATTTGGCGGCGGCGGTCACCGTACCCGTGCAGGTGCCCGAATAAAAGAGGGTACGTGTGAGTCAGTTAGTAGAGATTTAATGGATTCAATAAAAACAGCACTTGAGCTTACGGCACGAGTAAACATAGCGTTAGCGTAGCTTGTTGGGACGAGTTCCAATAAGCGTTAAAATAATAAAAATATTACGGAGGTGTTAGTGTGAGTAGAGGTCGAAACGGTTCAGGAATAATGGGATGGATTTTGAGTGCAATCGTAGTCGGAGCGATTGGATTTATGGCATTTTCGCCTCTATTTGAGCGCGAAGATCCAAAATTGACTCTTAGCCATGATGGATATTGGAACTTCAAAGATCCGATTAAAGTGGATGTCGAAGACGTAAGCGGTTTAAAATCATTTACGGCAACCATTGTCGGTCCTCATGATGAGTGGGTGGTTACAGAGGTTGCAACGCCTTCTAAAGAGACTAAAAAAAGTTTTCAAATCCTCCCTCCTAAGGGAGTGCGTAATGCAGAAGCTCAGTCGGTTGTGTTGAAAATCGAAGCGACAGACAACAGTCTTTGGGGAATGTTTATGGGTAATACCAATAAACAAGAGGTGACTTTGGTCATAGACCAACGTGCTCCGCTTCTTTCTGTCATCGCGAGCTCGTATAAAATTCAAAAAGGGGGCTCGGCAATCGTTATTTTCAAAGCCCAAGATGATCAGATGGAGAGCTTGAAAATCCAAACCAATTTTGGAAAAACCTTTATTGCGCAGCCTTTTTACAAAAAAGGGTATTATGCCTCTTTGTTAGCGTGGCCGGTTCAAAATGAGACGTTCAGTGCAATCGTAGTAGCCCGTGACAAGGCGGGAAATGAGACCAAAGGTTCTGTGCCGTTACGTCTCAAAGATCATGCCTACAGGGTTTCAAATATCGAATTGAGCGACGCATTCTTGGAAGGTAAAATCGCTGAACTTGCCAATACCTACGATCAAACGGTAGGGGTAGCTGATCGGCTCGAACAATTTCGTATTATCAATGAAAAAGTACGTGCAGACAACGAAAAAATTATCCATGCCGTTACCTCAAAAGTTTCCAATGATTTGATTACTGATTTTAAACCCGTACCGTTTTACCCATTGGTAAATGGTCAAAAAGTAGCAGACTTCGGAGATCACCGTATCTATAGCTATAAAGGTCAAGAGAATGTGTCTCAAGCCTACCACATGGGTCTGGATTTGGCAAGCGTTCAAATGGGAGCGATCAAGAGTTCTAACGGCGGTAACGTCGTTTTCTCAGAGACTAACGGTATTTATGGAAACCTTCCGATTATCGACCACGGATTTGGTCTTTATACCCTTTATGGACACTGTTCGTCGGTTAACGTTCATGAAAAAGATCATGTTGTAAACGAACAAGAGATTGCGAAAACAGGGATGAGCGGGTATGCGATGGGGGATCACCTCCATTTTGGTATTTTGGTTCAGGGGATTGAAGTTCGTCCGGAAGAGTGGATGGATTCCAAATGGATTCAAGATAATATTACGAGCGTCATAGATACGGCGAAAATGTTTATTGATCAACAATAAAAACAGCTATAATGTAACTAGATGTCCTCTAGGATAAGGGAATAGTATTTATGAAACGACAAACAACAATCGGTAAAAATGTCGAACTGGTAGGGATCGGATTACACAAAGGTGTACCGGTGCACCTGCGTCTTGAACCTCTTGAAAGCAACAGTGGGATTGTTTTTTTTCGCAGTGATGCAGGTGTTTCTATTCCGCTTACGCCAGGGAATGTCGTCGATACCACAATGGCGACCGTCATCGGTAAAGACGGAGTATTTATCTCCACCATCGAGCATATGCTTTCGGCGATCTATGCCTACGGGATTGATAATCTTCGCGTCATCGTGGATGCGGATGAAGTACCTGTGATGGACGGCTCATCAATGAGCTTTTGTATGCTTCTCGATGAAGCGGGAATTGTAGAACTTGATGCCCCTAAAAAGATTATGCGGATTAAAAAAGAGGTAGAGGTGAGAGAGGGAGATAAATACGTCAAACTTTCCCCCTCAAACGATCTTAGCTATGATTTCACCATTAAATTTGCCCATCCCGTCATCGATAAACAAAGCTATGTCCTGAAATTTACCAAAGAAAACTACAAAAAAGAGATTGCCCGCGCCCGTACGTTTGGGTTTGTTCATGAAGTTCAGTATCTGCGTTCCAAAGGACTCGCTCTGGGCGGAAGTTTGGAAAATGCGGTAGTGTTGGATGATAAAAAAGTGCTCAATCCCGAAGGGTTGCGTTTCGGCGATGAGTTTGTTCGCCATAAAATACTCGATGCGATCGGCGATATGTCGTTGATCGGGATGAATTTTATCGGCAATTATGAAGCATTTGCCGGGAGCCATGATCTTAATCATAAATTGACGTTGGCACTCTTAAAAGATACAGCCAACTATGAAATCATTGAATTGATTACCGCAGAATCCAAAGAGTTGGCAAAAGCGTATGCATGATGCGATGGTTATCGCTCTTGGTAGCCCTATTCAAGTAGGTATTTATGATCAACGCGGAGATCTGATCGAAGCAATCACAAGCGATAAGGTAGGATCAGATGCATTACCTGAAATTTTTGATGAACTCTTGCAGCGGTATCAGTTTGGACGCTTAATTTATGCAAATGGTCCTGGAAGTTTTATGGGGATAAAAGTGACCTATCTTTTTTTAAAAACACTGAGTATTCTACAAAAAATCCCACTTTTTGCACTTGATGGGTTCTTTTTTAATGAAAATCACCCCATCAAAGCGTACGGAAAGCTCTATTTCGTTAAAAATAGCAATACGATTTCGTTATCACCGCTGGAGCAGCCAATACTTAGGGCATTTGAGCTTCCGCGGAATATTGACGCGAAAAATTTTAATACCGACAATGCCCCGTATTATGGAATTGATGCGGTAGGATAAGGAAACAGAGTGTTTGTAAGCGTACCTGCAACGAGTGCCAATTTAGGGCCCGGTTTTGATTCATTAGGGTTAGCGGTCGATTTACGTAATCGCGTTGAGCTGACCCCGTCACGATTTTTTGCCGTTTCGATCAAAGGGGAAGGGGAAAACAATCCCCGCCTCAAAGGGAACAACCTTTTTGTAAGCATTTTTAATGAACATTATCGAAGGCTTACTCAAAAACGGCAGAATTTTAAATTTACGTTTTATAACCAGATTCCGATGTCGCGAGGTCTCGGAAGCTCTTCGGCAGTGATCGTGAGTGCCATTAGCTGCGCCCATGAAGCAGCGGGGGTGAAGGTATCAAAGCGCCGTATTTTAAACCACGCATTGGTGTATGAAACGCATCCTGATAATATTACCCCGGCGGTAATGGGAGGATTTAATGCGGCAATGGTTGAGAAGCAAAAAGTGTTTTCTCAACAAAAACATATGCCCGATTATCTGAAAGCGGTGGTTGTGATTCCCAATAAGCCTATTTCAACGGCAAAATCACGGACAACGCTTCCACGCTCGTACAGTAAAGAGAATGCTGTTTTTAATCTCTCTCATACTGCGGTAACGGTGGGTGCATTTTTTAATGAAGATTGGGAGATGCTTCGCCTTGCAACGCAAGACAGGTTTCATCAGAGATTGCGGATGAAGATGTTACCTGAGCTTTTTGACGTTCAAAAATTGGCGTATGAAAACGGAGCCTTGATGAGTACTCTCTCGGGGAGTGGATCGACTTTTTTTAATATGGTGTATGATGATGATGCGGTATCGATGTCGGAGAAATTTACCAGTGCATTTCCTGATTTTGAAGTCAAGATTTTAAATTTCGACAATGACGGTCTCGTCGTTGAACGATAAGTAAAGAAAGTATTCGGTATAATGGCGCGAAATAGTAGTCATCCTGTACGAATGTGCATTGTTTGTCGCGAACGGTTCGAGCAATCGGCGTTAATACGGCTTCAATGTCGTGAAGGTAATTTAGAACCCTACATCGGGATGGGGCGAAGTTTTTACCTATGTTCTGCGTGCGTAGAGCACAAAAAAACTTCGGGGCAACTAGCCCGCTACTGCAAGAGCAACACCCCCGTGATGCTTATGAATCGTTTAAAGGAGATCGTCGTTAATGATGGATAAAGTAAGAGTTCATGAAATAGCCAAGGAACTTGGAATCAATTCTAAAGAGGTGGTGGATAAAGCAGCCACTATGGGATTGAATGTAAAAACTGCTTCAAGTACAGTATCAATGGAAGAAGCTGAAAAAATCATGAAATACATCATGAGCGGAGCAGCTCATGAAGCTAATGCTCCGAAAGCCCCTCAAAAAGAGATGCTAAGCGAAACTCCTGTGGTCGTTGCCGATGAACAACCGAAGATTCACGAAGCAACTGCTCCGGTAGCACCTGCTCAGGTAGCAGTTCAGGTACAAAGTGAAGAGGTTAAGATCGAAGCCGTAGAGCCTCCAAAGCGTACCGGTCTTAAGATTGTTAAAAAAGCACGCCCAGCTGAAGTTGTAGTTGCCCCTGTCCGTTATGAGAATGTTAATGTATCTCAATACGGTAAAGTAAGCGCGGCAGTACAGCGTGAACTGGAAGCAAAAAAAGCAAAAAAACTTCACACCAGCGGTCCTAGCCAAAGAAAAGATCAAGGGGTACGTCTGGATATTTTCGCAGGTGATATTTCTGATATCTCTATGGATTATGAAGATGAGCAAGTCGTTCTTCTTGATTTCAGTGACCTTAATGCGACACTACCGCCTGAAGAAGTGCAAAAGCCAAAAGAGAAAAAACCTATTGGTCGAAATGCAGGAAAAAAACAAGGGGCTAATCGTGGAAAACCGCGCCAGGTTTCTCGTGAATCTCGTAAAAAATACGCTAAAGATGCGAAAGAAGATGAAGTAATTACGCACGTTGAAATTGCTGAAGATGTTCGCGTCTATGAATTTGCTGAAAAAGTGGGACAAAGTATCTCCTCTGTTATTAAAGTTCTCTTTGATCTTGGAATGATGGTTACTAAAAATGACTTCCTTGGCAAAGACGAAATTGAAATTCTTGCAAATGAATTTGGGGTTGAAGTAACGACGATCGATCCTAAAGATGCATTTAGTCTTGAGGCAGCGTATGACGAAGAGCATGAAAACAGTGAGGGTACGTGTGAGCGTCCTCCGGTTATTACTATCATGGGTCACGTTGACCACGGTAAAACATCACTTTTGGATGCCATCCGAAGTGCTAAAGTAGCGCATGGTGAAGCCGGTGGAATTACGCAGCATATCGGTGCGTATTCAGTAGAGCAAAAAGGTAAGCTCGTGACATTCTTGGATACTCCGGGACACGAAGCCTTTAGTGCAATGCGTTCACGTGGTGCACAGCTTACGGATATTATTGTTATCGTAGTTGCAGCGGATGATGGTGTTAAACCTCAAACGCGTGAATCTGTCCAGCATGCTAAAGATGCAAAAGTACCTGTAATTGTTGCCGTCAATAAAATGGATAAACCAGGCGCTAATCCCGATATGGTTAAAGCACAAATGGCAGAGCTTGGTCTCAATCCTGTAGAATGGGGCGGAGATGTTGAGTTTGTTGGTGTTTCAGCTAAAGCAATGACAGGTATTGACGAGCTTTTGGAAGCGATTTTGGTACAAGCTGAAGTGTTAGAACTTACTGCGAATCCTGATGTTATGGCAAAAGCGGTTGTTGTCGAGAGTACACTCGAAAAAGGACGTGGACCGGTTGCTACGGTTATTGTACAAAACGGTACTCTTCGCATCGGTGATAACATCGTGTGTGGCGGTGCATACGGACGTGTTCGTGCATTGATCAACGATCGTAAAGTACAGCTTAAAGAAATCGGACCAAGCCAAACAGCAGTCGTTGTCGGACTTAGTGATGTTCCGCCATCGGGTGAAGTGATGATGGTTATGGAAAGTGATAAAGAAGCACGTGAAGTGGCACAAAAACGTGCTGAATACGATCGCCATCGTGAACTTTCATTGAGTACAAAAGCATCGTTTGATGACTTAACGTCGTTGATTGCTGAAGGTCGTGTTAAAGCGCTTAAAGTGGTTCTTAAAACGGACGTTCATGGATCATTGGAAGCGATAAAATCCGCTCTTGCAGATCTTCGTAATGAAGAAGTTAAAGTTGAGGTGATCTCAAGCGGCGTGGGTGGTATTACCGAAAATGATGTCTCTTTGGTAAATAACAGTGAAAACTGTGTATTGCTAGGCTTTAATGTTCGTCCTACCGGTAATGTTAGTGCAGCCGCAAAACAAATGGGTATTGAAATTAAAACGTACTCTATTATTTATGAGCTTATCGACGATGTTAAATTGTTGTTAGGCGGTATGATGGCTCCTCAATTCCGTGAAGAGAATACCGGTCAAGCTGAAGTACGTGATACCTTCCCAATGCCAAGAGGCGCAGGAACAATTGCTGGTTGTGTCGTTGTTGACGGTAAGCTTGTTCGTGGCGGTATGGTTCGTGTTATTCGTGACGGTGTCGTTATCCATGAGGGTGACTTGACATCACTACGACGTTTCAAAGACGATGTAAAAGAGGTTGGTAAAGGGTTTGATTGTGGTGTTGTTCTAAACGGCTACACCGATGTCAAAGTGGGTGACGTTGTCGAAACCTTCAAAAAAATTGAGAAAAAAGTAACCCTGTGACACCGGCTCAGATAAAAATAAAACGGACAGAATCAATGCTCAAAGAGCTGATTCCTGAAGCTATTTCAGGGCTCGCAGATGCGCGTGTTCGTGAAGTAGATGTGATCGATGTAAAATGTTCACGAGGACGCAGTGATGCGAAAGTCTATCTTGACCCCCATCATTACACACCTCAAGAGCAAGCTGCATTTATAAAATTACTTGAAAAAGTGCGTCCTATTATCGAAGAACATTGTATGAAAGATCAAGGGTGGTTTCGATCTCCTCGTCTAACCTTTGTTTTTGATGATACTTTAGAGAGAAGTAAAAATATCGAAGCTTTATTTGCAAAAATTGCCAAGGAGAAAAAAGATGAGTCTTGAACGTGATATCCAAAAAATGGTCGAATCCATAGGACTCTCTTTATACGATACGCAAATTTTAAATGAGAATGGTCAAGTTATTTATCGTGTGAGTGTTACAGCTCTTGGCGGTGTTACTTTGGATCAATGTTCTGCTGTTACCCATCTTATTAATCCATTGCTGGACGTAACTCCCCCTATGGGTGGTGAATACCGTCTTGAAGTGAGTTCTCCCGGGATTGAACGTCGTCTAAAAACTTTAGAACATTTTCAACAATCCATTGGTGAAAAAGTGGCTTTTTCTACTATCACTAAAGAGAAGTTTGAGGGTGAATTAATCAGTGTTAATGGCGAAGAAATTACGGTTTTGACAAAAGAAGAGGGTGAGCAAAAAGTCCCTTTTCGCTCTATCAGTAAGGCAAAAACCTACTTCGAGTGGTGATGAGTTTCGCCGCACAACCTCTTCACCCCATGACCCTCGCCCTTAACGAGGCGTGGAAATATCAACTTTTAACTTTTCCTAATCCTGCCGTCGGAGCCGTTTGTATCGGTGAATATGGCGAGATTCTCTCTGTCGGTGCGCATAAGCGTGCCGGCGGTCCTCACGCCGAGGTATATGCCCTTCGTGATGCCTACATCACGCTAAGCGGCGATGAATCGATTGCTTTGAGTGATGATTCCGCACATATCCATAACTACTTACGAAAAAATCATAATAATCTTTTTCACAACATCTCAATGGCAGTAACGCTAGAGCCCTGCGCGCACAGCGGTAAAACTCCTTCATGTGCTTTACTGATTCGTGATTTGGGGATAAAAATGCTCTTTATTTCTTGCAGAGATTCCAATCCCATTGCAGCTAATGGTGTGAGTATCTTAGAAAATGCTGGGATACCGTGTACGTTTGGCGTTATGGAAGAGGAAGGGCGGAAGCTCTTAGAGCCGTTTATAACGTGGCAAAAAAAGCCCTTTGTTTTTTTCAAATGGGCACAACGACTTGATGGAACGGTGAACAATGGAATCATTAGCTCTCAAGCATCTCGTGAGCACGTTCATGCCTTGCGTGACCGATGTGATCTCATTGTCATTGGCGGCAATACGGTTCGGGTTGATCGCCCGACGCTCGATTCTCGGCTCGTGAATGGGAAAGCTCCTGATGTATTGATCTATTCACGCGATAAAGATTTTGACACCTCTATCCCCCTTTTTTCCATCCCGAATCGTA
>JAUYSQ010000268.1 GCA_030696285.1 Sulfuricurvum sp.
ATCCAAAGGTCGGCTGATTTTGCCGTTGCATTGAATTCAGGGGTAATAACGATGATTTTCGCACCGTTGTATTTACCTTCCCATACGAAGTGAGCATCAGGGATACGAGAAACTGATGGATTTCCGCCCCACATAACAGCCGTATCGACGGTATACATGAAATCCCATGTACAACCGACGTTACCCTCACCGTATGCAATTGCAGCACCTGAGAACATATCTCCTAGGTAAGACGAAGGATAAATACGGATCGCACCCAATTGAGTAGAGAAACGCAATGGAGCACCGCGACGACCTTCAGTCAAAAGACCGGTACCCGCGTGAACCATCAATTTATCCGGTCCGCGTTCAGGGTCTGTCATACAATCAAAAATCTGTTGACATACGACCTCAGCCGCTTCATCCCAGCTTACACGTTTCCATTTACCCTCACCACGCTCACCAACACGTTGCATTGGGTAAAGAAGACGGTCTTTTTGGTACATCACTTGAGAGTGTTGAACCCCTTTGTTACATCCGCGTGGGTTGAAGTCAGGGATTTTAGCGTTGATAACTGGATAGCGAGCCGATTGGTTTTCACGGGTTACGACACCGTTGTTTGACCAAACTTCCCATGCACAGTTACCTTGACAGTTTACGCAGTGATACGCAAATCCGTGCTCCTCTTTTTTACCGTACGTAAACGCAAACTCATTGCGGTACATACTTTCGGTATAGTTGGTATTAGGGTAATTTTCTTTACCGTTTTCAACTGACATTACATTTGTTTTTGCGAAAAGTGACCCTTGTGAAGCCACTAGTGCCGCTGTCATCCCTGAAACTTTCAGGAAGTCACGACGATTATTGTTCATTACTTTTGTCATATTTGAGCCTTATCGTTTAATCGGAAGATTCATATCGTTACCCCAAACATCCCAGCTTCCTGTGAAGACTTTGACATTTTTGTAACCGAGCATTTCAAGTGCCGTAATATGATGAGAACTTCGTCCTGCACCTACATGGCAATAAGCATAAATCGTTTTATCTTTGGTAACCCCATAGCTATCGTACACTTTCTGGACTTCATCCGCTGATTTAAAAGACATCTTCTTATCCGCATCGGAAATTTGAGCCCATTCGATAAAAGTTGCTCCAGGAACATGTCCACCGCGTGCCACATTGTCAACTTTTCGCTCACCGATAACTTCAGCAATACCGCGAGCATCAATAATCACATACTTTGATTTCTTCCCATTTTTGAGAATATCATCCATCGCATGTTTCACTTCATTTTTATCCGCGATCACACTGTACTTGATTTTTTTAGGATCGATTTTATAGGTTTTCGGTTTTACAACCTCATCCCCTTTAACAACCAAAAGACGTTTTTCAACTTCTGCCATTTTCGTTTTTAATACCGTAGAATCTGTTTGTGTTTTTACAATTGTCGCTTCGAGTGCTGCTTTATCGGCGCCCTCTTTTTTCAAAGCTTCTTTCGCATCTTTTTGCGCTTTCGTAGCCGCTTTAAGATCTTTATTCAATGCATCATACTCTTTTTGAGCCGGATCTGCTGCCATAACCGCCGCACGTCCACCGTTCAGAACTTTTACATTTTTATGTCCATAGCTATCAAAAAACGAATGAACACCTGTCGCGTTCGGACCTTTAAAGTCATCATATGCGATGATTGTCATCTCATTACTAATTCCTTTACCGCCGATGTATTTTTCTGCATCATCAATACAGCGATATAAAGGGGCGCAGTGCATCTCTCCATCAATATCAGAATGATGCAAATGGTGAGCGTACATCTCAACCGAGCCTTTAATGTGACCAAGCTTGTAAATGTCTTCGTTATCACCCGATACAAACATTACTTTCGGATTACCGATTAATTTGACCGCATCTTCGGCTGAAATAAGGATGTCCTTATTCACGTAATCAGCTGCCAACACATTCGCCGTATACAACGACGTCGCTAAACAGAGTGTCGTAAACAATCTATTCATCCATGCTCCTTTTTCTCTAAAATTAAATATTCTAATAACCTATACTCTTGAAATATACAGCTATCTTATGGAATTACCGTGCTTATTATAGGTTTGTGTCTCTTAATAACTCTTAAATTACATTTTTAATTCTTTTTTCTTTACCAAATTGTTACATAATCATCACAATTAAAACAATCTTAAATATGAAGGTGTGTTTTTATGTTTTCTTATTTATCTATTAGCTTTTCTTAACCTTATACTTTTTTTATAAAAGTATTTGTTTAATGAGATTTTGCTAGTATCACAACACTATTAAAAGATTTCACATACCCAAGGAGTTCATCTGTGAGCACCAATACTACCGCATACGCCATCGAACATTCAGACACGCTCATGCTAATTGAGCTACTCGAGGACAAGTCCCTACCCATAGAAGAGGTACAGCAGATTTATACTGCATTTCGAAACGATAAACAGCTTGTCGGTCAAGTTGCCATGAATCTCTCACTTCGTACCTCAGTGTATGAGCGCGACCAAGAGTACAGCCCTATTATGGTCGATCTGCTTATCGACATCTCTCAAAACCCGATTGATATGGGTGCGCGCTGGGCAGTTGCCAAAAACCCTCATACCCCCGTAGAGGTATTGCGCCATTTAGCCAATGATTCCATCAACCTCGTTCGTGCACTCGTTGCGACGAATCCCTCAACCCCAAGTGACGTATTGGACAAATTTTTTAGTGATGAAAAAATCGTCCGTGATGGCTTATCGGGCAATCCAAACACTCCGGTCAAACTGCTCAAAATTTTGGTCGATGACAATGACAAAATGGTGCGTATGCGTTTGGCTGAAAATCGCTCAGCCCCAAGCGATATTATTGAAATGTTATTAAAAGATAACGACATCGATGTCACCAAGGCGGCACAAGCAAATTTGGATTCACGCGCATGAAAAAAAACCATCACGAAGTGCGCAGTAGATTTCTGTCACTCGAAAATCAGTTTCTCAACACCTTTTTTTCCGGCCTCTATCTGAGTGCTGCTGATTTTATCAGTATTGCAAATCAAAACGGTCTTGAGCTTAAAATGCACTCACGTGAAATGCTTATCAAAGAGCTTCTCAACGAAACCGATAAACTAGGAACTATTGACGGGGTCATAATGGCACTCAACCGCCTGATCGATGATCGCATCAGCACCTACCACCGACTAAGCCTTGCGTATCCTGCCGCACGTGCACCGCTCTCCAAGCTGGCACAAAAAGCAACGGGTACAAAATCACTTATGGCACGAGAAAGCAGAGGAAATCCTTATGAACGCTAAAAACTTTGAGCATGCGCTTCAAACACTCAAATATCCCAATCTTGATCGAACCCTCGGTGAACTCAAACTACTCTCGACCGTAAAAGTCACCGATGGCAATGCGCACGTTGAGCTTCTCACCGTGAGCGATGAGTCCTATCTCACCGTAAAAACAACCATTGAAAATGCTTTTGCGGATCAATTTAAATCATTAAATATCACCAAAAAAGCGCAAGTGCAAAAAGATACCAATTATGGCAATACAGCAGCACCCAACAACCGAGCACCTTACGCTAAAAATGTGATTGCAGTAACCAGCGGCAAAGGGGGAGTGGGAAAAAGCACTGTCAGCGTCAATCTCGCCATCGCTCTCGCTCAGTTGGGATATAAAGTGGGATTGCTCGATGCAGATGTCTATGGTCCGAACGTTCCCCGCCTCACCAATACCGATTTGGAAAAAATCAGCTGGAATGATAATAATAAAATCGTCCCAAGCGAAAACTATGGCCTTAAAATCATGAGCGTCGCATTGACAACCCCAACATCGGATACCCCCCTCGTATGGCGTTCCTCTGTTGCCGTCTCCGCACTGATACAGTTTCTCGAAGACGTGGAGTGGGGAGAACTTGATTTCATGGTGATCGATATGCCTCCGGGTACAGGGGACATCCAGCTCACAATGGCTCAAGAGCTTCCTATCACGGCAGGAGTTATCGTCACGACACCGCAACTCGTAGCATCCGATGATGTAAGCCGTGCTATCCGTATGTTTCAAGACATCCATGTACCCATGGCAGGATTGGTTGAAAATATGAGTTATTTTATCGCTCCGGATACGGGAAACCGTTACGACATATTTGGGACAGGTGGAGGACAACGTCTCAGTGAGCGCTACAATATTCCACTCTTAGGACAAATACCGCTTGATATGGAAATCCGCGAAGGTTCAGACAATGGCGAACCGCCGGTGGCTCTTGGCAGTGACGTACAGAAAAAATATTATCAGGATATTGTGCAGAAGATGTTAGGGGAGATAGCGTTTAAGATTTAAACGTATCTGTCGTCATCCCAAACTTCACGTGCCCTTTAGGGTAGATTTGGGATCCATCTCTTGCATTTAAGAGCACTGGATTCCGTGTCGTAGCACGGAATGACGAAGGTAAATTATTTAAATGTTTTTTGAAGGCTTTTTGTAACTGCATCAGGAATGGTCATAATCCCCATAAATCCACCCATGTCCAATAATGGATAGCTTACTGCAATAAAATATTTAGCATTCAACGCTTTTGCTTTTCCATCTTCGATCAATACAGCCCATGGTAAAAGTTCACTGTTTTGTGTACCGATTTTTTTAGGGAAAGCACTTGTACGCTTATCAAGCTCAACAAACGCGACATAGCGATCTGCACCGACTTGAACTACCGTTCCTTTAGCAGCTTTAGCTTTTGCAACTAGATCTGCCGTTGACCCCTCACCCACGACATCCATATCTTGATAATAGGGCATGCCGATCATGAAACGGTAATCTGTCAATCCTGCAAATTCCCATTGATCTTCAGAGTTTTTCAATGGACCAAAAGCTTTTTCCAAAGAGATATATTCAGCAGAAGCCGTAGCATGGTTGTACTCGTTTTGCAAGAATGCTTTGTTAAAATAGATAGGGTTAGCAATATGCACTTGCTTACGCTCATCATCTACTAAGATTCTTCCTACTGCCGCCAACGCACGCATTGGCTTATTGGCATCTGCCTTCATAGCTGCATTCGTATAAAGAATTGTTGTCCCATTTTCAGCGGGTTTAAACGTACCGACGACTTCAAAACCGTTGGCGACCAATTTTGCTTTCGCTGTCTCAACGTCAACATACGCACCAACTCTATACGCAGGAACCATTTTTTCGATAGCAACTCCGCCTTCAATTTTTGGTGCCGTTGCTGAACATCCCGTAAAAGCGATGGCAAATGCCAACGCAGTTAATGATAAGATTTTTTTCATAGTTCTTTTGCTCCTAGTTCTGTCATGATTTTAGTGATCTCTTTATCCAATGCCGTGACTGAATCGGTCATTTTTTTGTCTTTGAGCCCCATAACCGCTGTCCATGTTTCAAGACGTGGCATACCAACCATCAGTTTGTTTGATCCTTTGTCAATGTACATGTACATTGAACACGGTGCGAATGCACCTGCATCAGGGCGACCTTGGTTGAAAATACCTTCTGAAAATCGGAAGTGACACAATGAATAGACCCAATAGGCATCGAAGCGATCAAACTTGATCCCTGCTCCGTCCATTGATTCTTTCATATTTTTATAACCGGCGATGATGTATTTATTGGCTTCAAACGCTTCTTCGAATTTACTTTGGAAATCACTCACAAATCCATCAATACTCGCACCACGCTCGAATGGAACTTCAAATGTCATCATCGGCTTAGCAGGAAGTGCTTTGTAATCCACATACTGAACTTTTGAACTGATCTCTTTTTCGGTCAATTTATCTAACTCAGTAAAAGAAGCGATGAATTTCTTACGAACATCGGCATCTTTTACTCCGGTAATATCGAGCATTGTTTCAGGCATTACGTGACCTACGTAGGTTTTATCTTCCCCTTTTACTTTGTAAACATGGAGATTAAACGGAGAGAACCCACCCAACGATGGTTCTTTCATCAACAATGGTCCAACGACCGCATCATTGGTGATAGAGAAAAACCCGAGGTTATCGAGATATTCTTTAAACGTTGGATCAAAATCAGGATGTTTTTCTGTTTTTCCCTTGATTGTTTGGAACTCAGTTCCCCATTTGGTTTTGTACGCATCATTGATACGCTCATGCGGATCAGAGAGGACAAAGCCGATCGCGCTGATTTTTTCATTCACCATCGTATTGTAGACTTTTTCTTTGTCACCGTCACCCACATAAAACTTGACCCCTTGGGCACCAAAAGCAACTGCCGCTGCAAGCGATAACGCTGCCGCCCCCATCAAAAGTTTGTTGAACATCTTTTCTCCTTATGTCTGTTGAAGCACTCTCATTTATAGGAAATATTGTATCACAAAATAATCAATAAACGATAATAACACATCAACAGTTTGATCTCTTATCATGGCTTAAAAAAGTGAATGGATTGTGAATCCCCCCCGACGGGAGAGAAAAGAAAATTGATTAGAAGTTGAAGTTAAGTTGGAAACTTACAGCGTCCTGGCTATGCTTAGTAGATACAGATGTAGGATTCATAGGTCCAAATCCTGCAAAAGCGGCCATACTATAAGTATCTGTAACCTCAGGAGCATATACATATGCTAAATCCAAAGAAGTCATTTTGCTAAATTCATAGCTTCCACCCACAGTATAGTGATCTTCAACTGTTGCAGGAAAACCCGTTAAATTAAACATATTCAACGCAGCACCATCTGGAGTCATTCCATTTTGTTCTTTTACAGGATTAGAACCATGATTATAACCGGCACGTAATGCCCAGTTATCTTGTGCAAATTGGTAACCTAGCATAAATACATTTTGATCTTCCCAACCAAAATCTTTATACCCTTTTGCATCCGCCCATTTGATCTGTTTATAATCAATAGCAAAGGTATTATTTCCCATAACATACGATGTACCTATGCCGATTTCAGCAGGTTGCTCCAAGTTATCAGTATTAATATTCAACAAAACACCAAAGTTATGGAAATCTGCCACTGCACCAGTTAATTGATTTTTATAAACCATATCAATTGCTGATTTATAAGACACACCTACAGTCAAACCACCCATTTCATAAGCAGCACCTACGTTAACTCCAAAACCAAAATCTTGAGCAACACCTTCACCAGTACCAACAGCTTGGTAACCCATGGACATACTAGTCGCATCTAAAGTTCCGCCATAATTGATATCAAGTGAACCATACTGAAGAACTGGAGCGATACCAATACTGAAACCATTTGCTTTATATGCCAAAGGTACTGCAAACTGCATTAACTGTAAATTTGTTTGCATATTAAAATTTTCATCATGGTTTGCATAGTCTGTACCCATACCAGCAACGCCGTACATACCAATACCCCACCAGAAATTATCTGATGCTTTTTGTGCGATCGCTACTTCAGGAATTACCGAAAGATCAGCAGCACTTTTTGTATAATTAAGAGGACTAACTCCTGGTTGGTTCATTCCATTTTCGACGTTTGGCATAAAAATTGTACCACCAAAAGACACCTCAGTCCCTTTTACGCTTGTGATCAAAGCGGGGTTAGCTAAAGCTGATTCTGCCCCATGAGACATACCGATACCAACGCCACCCATACCGCGCGCTTTTGCACCCATACCGATAAGATGATCTCCGTTTGTTGCGAATGCCGCTGTGCCTGATAGTGCGATCGCTGCCGCTACTGCTAATTTAATTGTACGTTTCATTAATTCTCCTGAATTATCTAGTTCAAATCGGTAAACGATTCGTTAACAGCGTCATTATAGGGGGGATAAAATTAATTGGAACTTAACACAAAACTATCACAGAATAAGATTTTCAAATAATAACTATTGCAGGTATTATATGACGAAGTTATTAATCGTCGTTTCAATAGATTAAGCGTCAAAATAAGAAGAAACAACCTATATTTGGGATAAATAACAAAAAAGATGATATTAAGATATCTTAAAAAGAATGTGAGATTTTTTTGAGAAAATGATAAAAATGTTTCAAATAGTAACAAA
>JAUYSQ010000009.1 GCA_030696285.1 Sulfuricurvum sp.
GCTTTTTGATCACCATTTGATAAAAGCCGATGGAGAGCATCAGTGCCGCAAATGCAGTGAAAATCCATCGGTAGCTGTTTAACTCAGGAACATTGATAACTCCTGCGAACGAAACTCCAAACACCATAAACAGCGTCGGAACCAAACAGCACGAGGCAGAGAGCAAGGCTGTGACCAATGCCCCAAAAAGAACCAAAACGGCACTGCGCCGCTCGTGCTGCATCATCGTGTCGAGCGGATTTTCATCGTCAATTCGCTCGACGTATCCCAATCCCTTGGTGATCGTGAGTCGTGTGGCACCCTCTTCTAAGGCTTCTTCCGTAAAGGTACATTGTTGCGAGAGGGCAAACCGTTTGCAATTTTCACGGCCGCTCAAAGTGTTTACTTCAACGATCAGTGTCGCATCGCTGGGAAGTGCATCCAACGCCTTCTTGGTTTCAAGTACGGGTTTGGGGCACTCCATATCACGACAGTTTAAAATCATAAAGAGACTTTTTGGGAACGGAACGTGTAACGGTACGCTTTGGGGTCAAAAGGGTCGAGATATTCCCCCCCTGCTTCTGCGTAAGGGTAGCCAAACGAATCAAGGGTTCCTTGGGTATTGGCAGGATAGATCTCTGCGTCACGCAAACTGTTGAGCGCTATCCAGTTGTTCTCCCAAAAGCCGAAGAACTTTGCTTTCATCTCTTGAGCACGAGGGCTCGAAGGATCGATATTTTCTTTTAGAATGAGTTTGGTGATATCAGAGGGATCACACGGTATCCACCCCATAGCGGGGATAAAAAACTCCACTTTGCAATGTTGTGCTTTTGTATTTTCTGCACCTGCACCAAATGCCGCAGAGAGATTTGATGCTCCGACACGAAGTCCCAACACTTCACGCGCAGGGATTCCGACGGCACGCATAAGGGCAACCGTCAGCGCCGACATATCGAGGCATTTTCCCCCCATACGACCCTCTTTTTCGAGAGCAGCCAACATGGCATTTGGACTTCCTACGCCACATCCCAAAACAGCCTCATCACGGTAGCTGTTTGCCACGATCCAGTCGTAAATTTTA
>JAUYSQ010000285.1 GCA_030696285.1 Sulfuricurvum sp.
GGTCAAGCGATCCGTAACTCGAATGACGGTATCGGTTTGATTCAAACGGCTGATGGTGCTCTCCAAGAGTACGGCGATATTTTGAAACGTGTTCGTACGCTTGCAACACAAGCATCGAATGATACCCAAGATGCTGCATCACGCGGTTATATCTCTCAAGAGATTACAGCGTTGATGGCGGAAGCGGATGATATCAATACTAAAACAAAATTTAATGGTGTAGCCATTTTGAGTGGAGCTGGTGGAGTAACTGGTACATTTACATTCCATACGGGTGCTTATTCTAGTGATACTCAATCAGTAGCTATCGGATCTGCAGCAACAGCTACGTTGGTAACAGCTGCTGCAGGTTATACAGTAACTACTCAAACAGCTGCTGAAAATGCTATTGCAAGTATGGACATTGGTATTGCGGCGGTTGATGCTAAGCGTGCTACCTTGGGTGCTGCTCAAAACAAACTTGAATCAAACGTTCGTAATATTTCTGTTACTCAAGTAAATATTGCAGCGGCAGAGTCACAAATCCGTGATGTCGATTTCGCAGCAGAATCTGCAAACTTTGCGAAACATAATATCCTAGCTCAATCAGGCTCTTATGCTATGTCTCAAGCAAATGCGGTTCAGCAGAATGTGCTTCGTTTGCTACAATAGTAGCAAATGATAGTACTGCGTAAGCAGTGTATATTTCTTTGAAAACTTTTACTATATGTAAAAGTTGTTAAAGCAGCCTTTGGGTTGCTTAACCCCTCCTCTTCTCCATAATTTTTTTAAATGTCTTTGTTCTTCTACGACAGAAACGTTTGAAACCATTACACTATATTGTAAATGTGTCGATATACTTTAAAACAGCAAGGATGCTGAAAAACTTCAGAGCGAATGCTCTACCATAAAAGGATTTATCATGGGTTTCAGAATTAACACAAATATCGGTGCGATGAACGCACATATGTATTCGACAGGTAACAACGTTGGGCTTGACAAAAGTCTTGCGAGTTTGAGCTCAGGGCTTCGTATCAACAAAGCGGCTGATGATGCGGCAGGTCTTTCTATTGCCAATAAGCTTTCTGCTCAATCACAAGGTCTCGGTCAAGCGATCCGTAACTCGAATGACGGTATCGGTTTGATTCAAACGGCTGATGGTGCTCTCCAAGAGTACGGCGATATTTTGAAACGTGTTCGTACGCTTGCAACACAAGCATCGAATGATACCCAAGATGCTGCATCA
>JAUYSQ010000002.1 GCA_030696285.1 Sulfuricurvum sp.
TATTCAAGGAGATTCAGTATGAATGATTTTGATGCACTCTATTCGAAAGCTAAGGAACGAATTAAAGTTTTATCCTCTTTACCTTCTACCAAAGAAGAATCTGTTGAGAAGATGCTTGAAAAGCGCGGTATACAACGGCGCGATTTTATGAAATGGGCAGCGACTATTACCGCAATGCTCGCTTTACCCTCACAGTTTACGCCGCTGTTTGCCGAAGCGGCTAAACTGGCGGACCGTCTTCCTCTTATATGGCTTCATATGGCTGAATGTACAGGTTGCAGCGAATCGCTGATCCGTTCGGATGCCCCCACCGTTGACTCCCTTATTTTTGATTACATTTCATTGGAGTATCATGAGACACTCATGGCAGCAGCAGGATGGCAAGCAGAAGCCAATCTTGAGAATGCGATGAAAAAATACGCGGGACACTATATCCTATTGGTCGAAGGGGGTATCCCTACGGCTATGAACGGTCAGCACTTGACGTTGGGCTCACAAGCGCGGACAGGGCTTAGTCTGGCCCAAGAAGCTGCCGCCAATGCAGCAGCAATTTTCTCTATCGGTACCTGCGCCAGCTTTGGAGGTATTCAGGCCGCTGCGCCGAATCCGACCGGAGCCAAAGGAGTTGATAAAGTTGTCTCTCAGCCGGTTATCAATGTCCCCGGCTGTCCGCCGAGTGCCGAGAATATCGTCGGAACGTTGATGCATTTTCTCCTCTTTGGAACTTTGCCGGCACTCGATCTTTACAGCCGTCCGAAATGGGCGTATGGCAACCGTATCCATGATCTGTGTGAACGTCGCGGTCATTTTGATGCAGGTGAGTTTGTCGAGAGCTTTGGCGATGAAGGAGCCAAAGATGGGTGGTGTCTGTATAAACAGGGATGCAAAGGGCCCTATACGTTCAACAACTGCTCGACCCAACGGTTCAATCAGCATACCCACTGGCCTATCGGTGCCGGACATGGGTGTATGGGATGCAGTGAGCCAAATTTTTGGGATACGATGGGACCCCTTGAGCAACCGTTGCAATCTCATCTCGTTATGGGGCTTAACTCTACGGTTGATAAAATAGGGACAACACTTTTGACAGCTACGGTCATAGGAATCGGGGCACATGCAGTTACGAGTTTGTTCATGAACAGCAAACCTGAGAAAGAGGAAAAGGAGAGTTAGGCCATGGCAAATCAAAGAGTAGTAATTGATCCGATTACACGGATCGAAGGGCATCTTCGTATTGAGGTTGAAGTGGATGAGAACAATGTTATCCAAACCGCCTACTCGTCTTCGACATTGTGGCGCGGTATTGATCTGATTCTCAAAGGGCGTGATCCCAGAGATGCAGGGTTGATGGCGCAGCGTATCTGCGGCGTCTGTACCTATTCCCATTATAAAGCAGGAGTCGAGGCGGTCGAAGATGCATTGGGTGTCGAGCCCCCTTACAATGCCAAG
>JAUYSQ010000008.1 GCA_030696285.1 Sulfuricurvum sp.
GTTGTCGCAAGAGGGGGCAGATATTTTGGAACAAAAATATCCTGAGTTGATTGCGGCGTTTACTCCTCTGGATGAGGTGCGCTTTGAACGGTTGATGAAATCCGTCATCCCGTGCTCCGACACGGAATCCAATAGAATAAATGGATCCCGTATCAAGTACGGGATGACAGGGGATGAGTACGGGATGACGGGGGGGGATGAGTGCGGGATGACGGTGATAGTTGCTTTGGCTTCTAATACTACGCTCACGGCATCAATGCAGGAGAGATTGATGGAGATGAAAGACGAAGCTGTTTTTTCGTCATTGGCTCAAAATATTGCACTTTTCGCAGAGCACTTAGAGACTCTTTTTGCTCTTAATCGATACGCAGTTGAGCTTGCTTCCAATACGTCGCTTACATCCCAACATCTCGAAGCGTTGTATCAAACTTCTGAACCTGAAATCTTGAAAGCACTAGCCTCGAATACTGCTACGCCAGTAGAAATACTCTATCAACTCTCCCTTGACCAACGTACCGAGAGAGCGGTAAAAACCAACACCGCTTTTGGCAAACACATACAAACCACTAATCTAGGATGGAATTAATGCGAAGTTCAGAAACCATTACAACGATGCGCTCGATGGTCGAGGCAAAAATCCCTACCTTTTTATGGGGAGCTCCGGGGATCGGGAAATCGTCGATTATCAAACAAATTGCACGAGAGAGTGGCATTGAGTGTATCGATTTGCGCCTCTCTTTGATGGATCCGACCGATCTCAAAGGGATTCCGTTTTATGACAAAGAGGCACATCAAGCGCTTTGGGCTCCGCCGTCATTTTTACCGCGTGAAGGTCGCGGGATACTGTTTCTCGATGAGCTCAACTCCGCCGCACCGGCCGTGCAAGCCTCAGCGTATCAGCTAATTTTGGATAGAAAAGTGGGGGAATATACTCTTCCTGATGGGTGGGCAATTGTTGCGGCGGGAAATCGTGAGGGGGATCGGGGTGTTGTCTATCGCCTCCCCTCGCCGCTTGCCAACCGTTTTGTCCACATTGAGATGGAGGTTAATGTCAGCGATTGGCGCGAATGGGCGATGAAGCGTGGCGTGGATTCCCGAATCGTAGCCTACATCGGATTTAAAAATGAAGCACTCTTTACCTTTGACCCCACCACTAATGAGCGAAGCTTTGCCACACCACGCAGTTGGGAAGCGGTTCATAATGTGTTGCAAAGCACATTGCCTCATGGGTTGCTCCTCGAAGCAATTGCGGGTGCGGTAGGGAAAAACAATGCAGTGGATTTCTTGGGATTTTGCAAGGTGATGACCCTTTTACCTGATATCGATGCGATTTTGAGCGGTGAGAGTTTAGAATATCCGAGTGATATTTCGGCACTTTATGCCCTCTCATCCGCATTGGTCGGACGGATTTTGAGTGATCCTGCTGAGCAAAAAATCGATTATCTCCTTCGCTATACGCTGAAATTGCAAAGTGAATTTGCGGTGATGATTGTCCAAGACCTCCAGCGTCAAGGTGTGCAGATGGATCATATCGAGAGCTACGGCGATTGGGTCAATGCCTACGCTTATTTGCTATGTTAGATTTTAGCCGAGTTAAATCCAAGCTCCTCGTCGAGCATCCCTATTTCGGAACACTGTCGAGCGGTTTGGAAATCGTGGTGAATGATAACATTGAAAGTTTTACCCTACAGGGCAACCGTTTTGAATATCGCGAGGATTTTTTTAAGACTCTCAGCGATGAACAGGTAGCTTTTTCCCTCTCCAATGCCGCCCTTCATACTGTCCTCTCTCACCCCTCGCGTATCGGCAACCGTTCTCCTTGGCTGTGGTACACCGCGTGCGAACATGCGATTAACAATATGCTTATCGACAATGACTTCACCCCTCCCAGTAAAATCACCTACGATCCGCGCTTTCGAGGGCAGTATGCTGAAGAGATTTATGAAGAGCTTTTGGATACGATTACCCGTGAAGATTTAAACGATAAGGATAGTGATTCCAGACGTAATGATGAAACACCGCCAGATAAACTTGAAGTCGCACAACAAGAGATACGTTCTCAGAACGCGCTTCAAAAAGCGGAAGATATGGGAAGTTTGCCTGAAGGGTTGGAGCGACTGATACCTATGGCTATTAAAGGGGTGATTGACTGGCGAAGTGAATTGCGAGATGCTATCGGCGGATACTACGTCAGCGATTATGCCATGATGCCCCCTTCCAAAAAACTTCTTTACGCAGGTATCTATCTCCCCAGCGCCACATCACGTCATTTGGAACTTGCCATTGCGATTGATTCTTCAGGCTCTGTGGATGAGGTGTTGTTGGCACAGTTTATTGCTGAAGTTGAATCGATTACGGAGATTTTTGGCTCGTATAGCATTGACCTGTTGGTGTGCGATGACCGTATTCGCAGTCATCATCGTTTTACTAACGGTGAGAGAATAGAGTATTCGCTTGAGGGAGGAGGGGGAACGGATTTTACCCCTGTGTTTGAGTTCATTGAAACGCAATTAACCCCGCCGAAAATGTTGCTCTACTTTACTGATTTGGACGGGAAATTTCCGCGGGATGAGCCTCATTATGAGACGGTGTGGATTGTGCCGTATATCGGAGAGGTTCCATTTGGAAGAGCGATTGATATGAAGGATAATAATGGTTGAAACCGCCCTCAAAATTTTAGAAAAGAATAACCTTTTTATCACCGGCGGTGCAGGATCGGGTAAAACGACTCTCACGCGTACACTTATTGAAGAGATGCAAAAAAATGGAAAAAAAGTAGCGTGTTTAGCTTCTACAGGAATGGCGGCAACGTTGATTGAAGGGCAGACGCTTCACAGTTTTTTTGATTTGGGGATTGCAAACTCCCAAGAAGAGCTGGAGCGTAACGGCAAACTTGAACCTTCCAAAAAAATCATCAAGCTCGTAGGGAGTATGGATATTATCATCATTGATGAGATTTCGATGGTAAGCGCGCCATTGCTGGATA
>JAUYSQ010000010.1 GCA_030696285.1 Sulfuricurvum sp.
GTTAATCATTTTGGTTGAGAAAAAAATTGCACGGTTGCAAATAGGTTGCAAATTATCTAATTTGTGTTTTTTTAAAGAGGCTTTCAAGTGCCTATATTACGATGCTTTAAGGGGATTTGCATATAGAGGTGGTACCAGTGGCCGGACTCGAACCGGCATGCATCGCTGCACCGGATTTTGAATCCGGCGTGTCTACCATTTCACCACACTGGCATGTGTTTGAAGAGGTGGAATTATAATCATCTTTTGCTTAAATATTCGTAAAATTAAAATAAACTAATCTTTTTAGCGTTTATGCCGATTATAGTGAATGGAACTTTTATTGCTTAACAACTATCAATTCGCAAAAAGGAATTTACGATGAGAATTACCTCTACATCTTATTATAATAATATTTATGGCGAAAACAACAAACTAAATCAGCAGCTTTTTGATGTCAACAAACAAATTGCATCTGGTCAAAAAATTCAATACGCTCATGAAAATCCAAATATATTTATTGACACACTTCGTCTTGATGATGAAATTACCACCCTCACTCAAACTAGAGACAGTGCCCAAAGTGCTTTTAAAATGTCTACTCAAACCGATACAACAATTGGAGATATGGTCAAAGCTCTCGAATCGATGAAAGTCAAATTGATCAATGCGGCCAATGATACTCAATCTGACAGTAGTATTCAAGCCATTGCACAAGAGCTTCGTGGTCTTAAAAACAACCTATTGACACTGGCAAATACCTCAATCGGCGGACAATTTCTTTTTTCGGGTACAGAAACTGCTCAAAAACCTATCGATGAGAATGGTCTTTATCAGGGAAATAACAAAAGTCTAGAAGCTTTTTTAGGTTCTGGGATCAAGCAAAAATACAATATTACAGGTTCCCAGCTCTTTTTGGGAGAAGAGAGTCAAATCAACCGTACCATCACAACCAATCTGCCACAGCTCAATCTCACTGGTGTATATGGAACTTCTAATGAAACATACATTACGCCATCAAGTACCATAGGTGATCTAATGGGGAATACTGCTGCTACTAATGCAACCTCTACCTCACACTTTTATATTCAAGGCAGTAGAAGTAATGGAGAGACGTTTAAAACAAAAATCTCACTTGATCCTACTGATACAGTTGATGATTTATTAAAAGGCATCTCAACTGCGTATGGCTCAAATCAAGTCGATGTAACCTTGAACGCAAACGGTCAGATTGAAATTGTCGATAAGAAAACAGGTTCAAGTAAACTCGATTTTCATATGGTTGGGGCAATTGATTTTGATACGGCAGGAACGGATACGGCAAATATCACGACTAATATTGATGATTTACAAGCGGGAACAACAGATTTTCAAGATATCATTTCTTCTACTAACTTGCTTTATATCAAAGAATTTACGAAAAGCGGCTTTGACCCTTCTAATCCTCTAAATACATTTGAAGGTATCGAGTATGACCGTACAAATTTTGAAGTAGCGGGCGCAAAACTGCTCTCAAATGTATCGCAAATCGTAAAAGCGGATAATTCGTATGCTGTACCCTCGACAAAACTGCTAGATGTTGCAGGGGTATCAACCTTGATAGGAGAACAATTAAACATTCAAGGTAAGAATACTTCCGGTCAAGCAATCGATTTACAAATTAACTTTGGAGCTTCCTCTAGCGTAAGTGGGACGGTTAATGGAGTTGCTATTACCCCTTTTGCCATTTATGATGCTTCAGGTATCGCTACGAATGCAAACAATGTAACCTATCAACAGTTATTAGATGTAGTCAATATGGGGTTGACAAACTCTTTGCCTACAGCGAATACGGCTGTTGCTTACAATACTGCCTTAGGTAATGCTGATACTAATGCTTCTACTACCCTTGATTACGCTGGACGTATTGTTTTTGAAGATAAAAGCAATCCTATTACCCAAGCAAGAGTGGGGATTTACGACTCCTCATCATCAGACTACACGGTTACAAATGGGAGTTCATTGACGTTTAATGCCAACAATACCCTTACAATCCGTGATCCAAAAACCGACTTTTTTACCCAAATCGAAGAGATTATCCGTGCAGTAGAAGAAAATAAAAAACGCGCTGATGGTTCCGATCCCACTGATCCACGTAATATCGGCATCCAAAACGCAATCCAAATAATCGATGACTTAAGCGATCATGTCGGCCGGTTACAAACCCAATCGGGTTCTTATTCTCAAGTTTTACAAGCATCAAGTGATCGAAGTGACTTACTTATCGTGAGCACAAAAATGTTGCAATCGGATGTGATCGATACTGATGTTGCCGAGGCAACATTGCGAATGCAGCAGCTTAGCCTTAATTACCAAGCCATGCTATCGAGTATTTCCAAAGTCTCTCAACTCTCTCTCGTCAATTATTTATAGCAAAATGCAATAAAAGGGTTCAATCTCCCTTTTTTTGTTATAATCCAAACTACTTTTTATTCTCAAGGATTTCCCATTTTACGTGATGTGCTTTTTATTGGTGGTTTTGGACTGCTGTTTTATCTTGGTATAGCGACGGTTATTGGGGACGCCTCGATTATCGGTGCGTATGGTGCTGTATTTGCAGAAGCGAATGTTCAGACGTTTGGATATGTTGCTTACATGTATTTGTTGCTTTTGATGATTCCTCTCTTTTACTTTTATAAAGGGCACAGTGATACCAAACGTCGACTTGAAATGGGAGGGATTTTTATTCTACTCTTTTTTGCTCTTCTTCTCTTCCAGGCAATGGTGGTCGAGGGAAGTTATCGAGGCAGTTTCGGAAGTGTAATCGTCGATTTTGCAAGTGTTTACATTGGCAGTTTCGGTCTTTGGATTTTTTGGCTGATGATTATGGCTGTTTCGATGATCATAGTCCTCGAACAATCTCTTGGTGAACTGATAGTACCCTTTAAAGAGTACATGTCAAAACCGCTAACGACACCCAAAGCACCATCGGCTAAGATTAACACGTCAACCAATACATCAAGCCAAATAGAAACTCTGCCTCTCGCCACTATGCACGAATTTGCTTCAGTCGATGAGTCCCCCTTTGATAGTGCTCCTGAAATTCATTTTCCCATTCATCCTCCTGCACCTATTTTAGAAAAAATTGAAACAACCGCCCCTCAAATAGAAGAGGCAAAACGTAATGAACCTATTCAGAGTGTAGAAACAGAACCCAAAGAATCCACTATTCTCAGTATGGCTAAAAAAGTCAAAGAGAGCAAGCAGCACGCCGTGATTGTCGAAGAGCTCGAAGAAAACAAAATTCTACTCGATCAAATCGACCGAGGTGCGAGTGAAAAGCCAAAAAATTTCAAACTTCCTCCTACAAGTTTTTTGCAGTATCCGCCTAAAAAACAAACAGTGGTTGATGAAAGCGAACTGGACGATAAAATTCGCGATTTAATCGAAAAACTGGCTCATTTTAACATTGATGGAGATGTGGTTCGCACCTACGCAGGTCCCGTCGTTTCAACCTTTGAGTTTAAACCTGCCGCCAATATCAAAGTCTCTAAAATATTAGGACTTCAAGATGATTTGGCGATGGCATTACGTGCTCAAACCATTCGTATCCAAGCCCCTATTCCCGGTAAAGACGTTGTGGGTATCGAAATCCCCAATAAAACCGTGGATACTATCTATTTACGCGATATTTTTGAGAGCAAACTGTTTCAAGAAGCCTCTTCCCCTCTTACGCTTGTCCTGGGCAAAGACATTGTCGGAAAACCCTTTATTACCGATCTCAAAAAACTCCCTCACCTTCTCATCGCAGGAACAACAGGGAGCGGTAAAAGTGTCGGGATTAACGCCATGATTTTAAGCTTGCTCTATAAAAATTCACCCGATCAGCTCAGACTGCTGATGATCGATCCAAAAATGCTCGAATTTTCGATCTACAATGACATTCCGCATCTCTTAACACCCGTGATTACCAAACCAAAAGAGGCGATTTCAGCACTCAACAATATGGTATATGAGATGGAACGCCGCTATCAGATGATGAGTGAAACCCGTACAAAAAACATTGAAAATTTCAATGAAAAAATGAAAAGCGAAGGGGGAGATCAGCTCCCTTATATCGTCGTTATTATCGATGAACTCGCCGATTTGATGATGACCAGCGGAAAAGATGTTGAATATTCTATTGCACGGCTTGCTCAAATGGCACGTGCCAGCGGTATTCATCTCATCGTCGCCACACAACGCCCCAGTGTCGATGTTGTGACGGGACTTATCAAAGCCAACCTCCCCTCACGTATCAGCTACAAAGTGGGACAAAAAATCGACAGTAAAATTATTCTCGACGGAATGGGTGCCGAATCACTTTTGGGTCGCGGGGATATGCTTTTCACTCCCCCGGGAATGAGCGGACTTGTTCGTCTTCACGCACCATGGAGTACCGAAGCTGAGATCGAAAAAGTAGTCGATTTTCTAAAAGCACAACGTGCACCCGAATACGATCGCCGATTTTTACGTGAAAAAGAAGATGTGATTCGAAATGGCGGCAGTGAAAGTGGGGATAAGCCTCTTGATGAACTGTACGAAGAGGCAAAAAATATTGTATTAAGCGAACAAAAAACCTCTATCAGCTATTTACAGCGACGGCTCCAAATCGGTTATAACCGTTCTGCAACAATTATTGAACAATTGGAAGAAAATGGAATTCTTTCCGCACCTAATGCAAAAGGGAATCGAGAACTTATCGGCGGGTGAGCCCTCGCATGTTTCAATATTACACATATTTTTTTAAATAATTAAAACAAGTGTTTACTTTAGTAACACTATTAAAAATAATTCCTCACTTCTGCTATAATCTTTATAACTAAATTTTGCAGGAGTCCCAATGGCTTTTATGGACGAATATACAGCACACGTAGCAGAGCGAACCGCTCAAGGAATCCCTCCCCTTCCCCTTACAAAGGAACAAGTGACTGATTTGGTTGATCTTATCAAAACACAAACAGCAAAAAACAGTGAACTCGTTGAGATGCTAGCAGAGCGTGTTAATCCGGGTGTTGATGATGGCGCACACGTCAAAGCAGCTTTTTTACACCAAGTTGTTCAAGGTGAAGTAAGCGCTTTTCTAGCAGACTCAACGGATAGCGATGATCACAAAAAAGCGGCGATCAAAATTCTTGGTAAAATGGTAGGCGGTTACAATGTTAAACCTCTTATCGATGCTCTTAGTATTGACGCATTGGCTCAAGACGCTGCCAATGAGCTCAAACACACTCTTCTTGTCTATGATGCATTCAACGATATCGTAGAACTTGCAAAAACCAATAGCTACGCAAAAGAAGTTCTTCAGTCATGGGCGGATGCTGAGTGGTTTACGTCTAAACCTGTCCTTGCGGAACAATTCAGTGTCGTTGTATTCAAATTCCCGGGTGAAACAAACACTGATGACCTCTCTCCTGCAAGCGCAGCATTTACCCGCTCTGACATTCCTCTTCACGCAACAACAATGCTTGCAGCAAAAATGCCGGAAGGACTTGCAAAAATTGCTGAACTTAAAGAAAAAGGGATGCAAATTGCCTACGTCGGTGATGTTGTCGGAACCGGTTCGAGCCGTAAATCTGCTGCGAACTCTGTTCAATGGCACATGGGTGATGATATTCCGGGTATCCCGAACAAACGTACGGGAGGCGTTGTTATCGGTAGTATCATCGCACCTATTTTCTTCGCAACCTGTGAAGATTCAGGCGCCCTTCCGATCGAAGCAAATGTTGAGCAAATGGAAACAGGCGATGTTTTGGACATCGACACCAAAGCGGGAACCATTACTAAAAACGGTTCCGTAATTGCAACTTTCAGCCTTCGCCCAAATACTATTGAAGATGAAGTACGTGCAGGTGGACGTATTCCTCTCATTATCGGTCGCGGTTTGACGGCTAAAGCGCGTACAGCACTAGGATTAGAGCCTGCTACGTTTTTTGCTCAACCTATTCAACCTGCTGACAGCGGCAAAGGGTATACTCTTGCACAGAAAATGGTCGGTAAAGCATGCGGTATGGAGGGTGTACGCCCGGGTATGTATTGCGAGCCACACACCTCTACTGTAGGAAGCCAAGACACAACGGGACCAATGACACGGGATGAGATCAAAGAGCTTTCTGCTCTTGGTTTCTCTGCTGATTTCGTTCTTCAATCGTTCTGTCATACAGCAGCGTATCCGAAACCTTCTGACGTAAAATTGCATGCAACATTGCCGGCATTTATCTCTACGCGCAGCGGTGTTGCCCTTCGTCCTGCCGATGGCGTTATCCATAGCTGGTTGAATCGTATGGTTCTCCCTGATACTGTTGGAACAGGCGGTGACAGCCATACCCGTTTCCCTATCGGAATCAGTTTCCCTGCTGGTTCAGGTCTTGTAGCCTTTGCTGCCGTTACAGGGGCAATGCCTCTTGAGATGCCAGAATCAGTTTTAGTACGCTTCAAAGGCGAAATGCAACCGGGTATCACCTTGCGTGACCTTGTAAACGCCATCCCTTACTATGCTATCCAACAAGGTCTTTTGACAGTTGAGAAAAAAGGTAAGAAAAATATTTTTAACGGACGTGTTTTGGAAATCGAAGGATTACCGAATATGAAAGTAGAACAAGCATTCGAGCTTTCCGATGCATCGGCTGAACGTTCTGCGGCAGCATGTAGCGTTCGTCTGAATAAAGAGCCGGTAATCGAATACCTAAAATCCAACGTTGCCCTCATTGAAGCGATGATTGCGGATGGGTATGAAGATGCACGTACATTGCAACGCCGTGCGGATAAAATGAAAGAGTGGCTAGCTAACCCGTCATTGATGGAGCCGGATGCCGATGCCGAGTATGCAGCGATCATCGAGATCGATTTGAACGACATCAAAGAACCGATTTTGGCATGTCCTAACGATCCAGACAATGTAAAACTTTTAAGCGATGTTGCGGGTGAAAAAATCGACGAAGTATTCCTCGGAAGCTGTATGACCAACATCGGTCACTACCGTGCAGCAGGTGAAGTAATGCGCGGTGAAGGAAAAATCGCCGTTGAAAAATTTTGGATTGTCCCACCAACACGTATGGATGAGCAACAACTCATCAACGAAGGCTACTATGACGTCTATAATGCGATAGAAGCCCAAACGGAAGTTCCGGGATGTTCACTCTGTATGGGTAACCAAGCAAGTTCACGTGAGGGTTCAACCGTATTCTCAACCTCTACTCGTAACTTTGACAACCGTCTGGGTAAAGGAACTCAAGTCTATCTCGGAAGTGCTGAACTGGCATCCGTATGTGCTAAACTCGGCCGTATCCCAACCGTAGCAGAGTACCTGAGTATCGTTCCTGAAAAATTGGCAGGAAAAGAGAGTGTTGTGTATAAATATCTTAACTTTAACGAAATCAGTAACTATAAACTCGAAGCACGCGATATTGCCCAAGATAAATACGGCGTATCTATTAAAGCAGTTTAATAAATTTCTCTTTCTCTCTTCGTCATTCCGTGCTCCGACACGGAATCCACAAACAGCCAATGGATCCCGTATCAAGTACGGGATAACAGAGAAAGGTTATAGTGCTTTTTCCTTGTTCCCAAGCTGGAGCTTGGGAACGAGATACGGAATGACACCCTCTCTATGCTATAATCACGCATCTACATACTAAAGCAACACCATGTCCTCTTTTACATCGCTACCTCTTCACGCACCATTGCAAACAGCTCTTGCACGGTTAAATTTTAACACTATGACCCCGATCCAAGCCCAATCACTCCCTGTGATTTTAAAAGGCTCTGATGTTGTTGCCCAAGCTTCTACGGGAAGCGGTAAAACACTGGCTTTTGCTTTGGGGATTTTACAAAATGTGAACCCGAGATATTTCGCGGCACAAGCCCTTGTTTTGTGCCCGACTCGTGAACTCGCTGAACAAGTAGCCAAAGTCATTCGTTCTTGTGCTTCTGACATCGGGAATATCAAACTTCTCACCCTTTGTGGCGGTGTTCCCATGAAGGCGCAACGCCATTCACTCACTCATGGAGCACACATCATCGTAGGAACTCCTGGGCGTGTTTTGAAACTTTTAAGCATGGACGTATTGGATCTCAAATCATCTTCTATAAGTGTTTTGGATGAAGCGGATCAAATGGTTGATATGGGATTTATCGAGGACATTGAAGCAATTTTTGCCTATTTACCCTCACCTAAACAAACACTCTTATTTTCAGCTACCTATCCTGAATCCATCAAAGAACTATCAGCAAAACTCACCAATAATCCTATTTTTATCAAAACACAAATTAGTGAAAAAGCTCCGGCAATCAAAGAAATTGCCTATATCGTCAATGATAAAACACAAGCTTTGAATACCTTGATTCAGCATCACACTATCACCAACGCCATCATCTTTTGTAACACCAAAGTCGTAGCAGCTGAACTGTGTGAAACCCTCAACTATGCAGGTATTCACGCCTTGACCCTTCATGGAGACATGGAACAGTTTGATCGTAATGAAGCCATTATCCAATTTCGAAACGGAAGCGCCCCTTTTCTCGTCGCCACGGATGTTGCTGGTCGTGGAATTGATATTGCAGAACTTGACGCCATTGTCAATTACGACGTCCCGCAACAACTTGATCGCTACATCCACCGAATCGGTCGAACAGGGCGTGCCGGTATGGATGGAACGGCTATCACATTGGTTAGCTCTCACCAAATTGAATCGTTTAAAGCACTTGATCGCAACATAGAGCTACAAGACCTTCCCATAGGCCGACATGCTCATAACGTCACAACCCTCATGCAAACCCTCTGTATTGATGCAGGAAAAAAAGATAAACTCAGAGCAGGTGATATTGTAGGGGCCTTAATCCACGAAGGGGGTCTTACGAAAGAGCAGATTGGTAAAATAGACCAACAAGATCATCTAAGCTATGTAGCAATTGATCGTCAGGTTGCTGCCACAACACATCAGAAGCTTCAAAAACGTCCTATTAAAGGGAAAGTTTTTAGGATATGGCTGTTAGACTAACATAAATTTTTTATATCCATTTTTTAGTAATGTGAGGACAATTATGGCAAATCAAGAGTTAACTTTCGGGGAAGAGGAATTTATCGTCTCCAAAACGGATCTGAACGGAAAAATCACGTATGGTAATGCCCTCTTTATTCAAATGTCAGGCTACAGTGAACGAGAACTTATTGATCAGCCTCATAATATTCTCAGACACCCTGATATGCCGGCTGTCGTTTTTAAACTTCTTTGGAGCAAGCTTAAAGAGGGAAAAGAGATCTTTGCTTATGTTAAAAATAAAACAAAAAATGAAGATTATTACTGGGTTTTTGCTCATGTCACCCCCTCTTTTGACACCAATCATAAAATCACTAATTATCACTCAGTACGACGCAGTCCTAATCAAAAAGTACTCGAAATAATCAAGCCGCTTTACGCTTCACTCCTCCAAAAAGAGCGTAGTAGTGGAATTCATGCCTCTGAAGCAGTACTTAATCAATTATTAAAAGACAAAGGAATGTCGTATGACGAATTTATCCTCTCTCTCTAAAATTCAATATGCCAATATTGCTTCAATTGCTCTCTTTGTCATCGCATTAATTGTCGAAACACTGGTAGATGGGTGGAGCTGGATAAAGCTTCTTAATTTTGCCAATTTTGCACTTGCCTGGTTTATCTTTCTCAATATCCGTAAAACTCAAGCGACTATCAGTGAGGTCGCAGCTGTCATAAAAGGGGCTGAAAAAGGATATCTTGAGAACCGCATCACCCATATTAAGGATTATGGTGAACTCAACGATCTGTGTTGGAACACCAATAATATGCTCGATCAGAATGAAGTATTTATTCGAGAAATTCGGGCAAGCATCGAAGCAGCCAGTCGCGACGAATATCATCGAAATATTTTAACGCAAGGGCTCCATGGAGAATACAAAGAAGCAAGTATTTTCGTGAATAAAGCAATCGTGTCAATGCATTCAACCTATCTTCATATTCAAAAATCACTTCTCAACAGTGAACTTGGCAAAATAGGGTCCGGTGTTGGAGGCGGGCTCGAAGTGATTCAGCAAGACCTCCAAAAAACGATTCTCCGACTTAATAATATTACTCAAATCAGCCATTCTACTTCAAAAAACTCATCCGAAACAGTGAATGAACTTGAGGAGATTATCGGGAAGCTTAACAGACTTATCGAACTGGTTCAAGTCTCTGCCGATGCGATTCAATCGTTAAACAACAAAACGAGTGAAATTAGCTCTGTTGTCAGTTTAATCAAAGATATTGCCGATCAAACCAATCTACTCGCCCTCAATGCAGCCATCGAAGCAGCACGTGCAGGTGAACACGGCCGAGGATTTGCCGTCGTTGCCGATGAAGTACGTAAACTCGCGGAACGAACCGGTAAAGCAACGGGAGAGATAGCTATCGCCGTACAAACACTCCAACAAGAGACGACCGAAATCCACTCGAATGCTGAAGACATGAATGATATTGCAAATGAATCAAGTCAATCAATCGAATCCTTCCGTCATACTCTGTATACATTTAACAAAGATGCTATTAGTACCGCACAACAAGCAACCTCAATCGAGAATACAACCTTTGTCACCCTGGCTAAGATTGACCATATTATGTTTAAATCCAATGCCTACAAAAGTATTGCTAATGGTAAAAAAGAGGGACATTTTGCCGATCATCACAGCTGTCGATTGGGTAAATGGTATGATAGCGGATCAGGGAAAGAGCGATTTTCTCATCTGCCTAGCTACAAAGAGATCGAAACCCCTCATTCGGCAGTCCATCATGCCGTTCTTCATAATCTCCAATTTGTTGAACATGAAGATAACACCATTAAACACACCAAAGAAATTGTCAAAGATTTTGAGACAATGGAAGAGGCAAGTCAAAAACTATTTTCTCTGATGGATAATCTTATCAAAGAATCCGAAGACGATCTCTCTCGACGTTCCTAAGAACCTCGAAAGATTTAGTTCTGAAAGTATTTCTGTAATATCTGTTTTCCGAGTTCTACACCCGGTTGATCGTACGTATTAATCTCCAATAATGCCCCAGCAGCAGAGGTTAAAAGTTCATAATACATAATCATCTCGCCCACCGATACTTCATCGATACACTCCCAGATAATCTCATCAACACTTACGCCGCTTTGCTGAACGCTTTGCATTGTTGCTTTACATTGAGCATTAATCAACGTATTAAATGACTTACCATTAACAAAATCACTTTTCTCTAAAAATGGCAAACTAATTTCTGGAATCATCAGCTCATCTCTGGAGTGTTCAATGCTCATAAAAGTAACCGTTTTATTCAGAGGTCCTTCGATAATTAACTGAAGAAAAGAGTGCTGATCCACTGAACCGATGAGAGAAATAGGTGTCAGTCCCACCCGTTCACCACGGCGATTTCGCTTACCTAGAGACTCTCCCCATAATTGCACTACCCATTTTCCAAACTCTTCAAAGGTATCCGAATAAGAAAAGAGGACATTAATCGGGTATTTCTGCCCATTAGCGACACAAAATGCCGCTTTTCGCAAGAGATGCTCTTCTTTACGTTCCCAAAAACGCTCTACAAAAGATTTAGCTCCATTGAGTACACCCGTAAAATCAAAGCCGGCAAGCATAAGAGGAAGAACCCCTACTGCACTTAGAACTGAAAAACGACCGCCAATATTAGAGGGAATCACAAAATGCTTGAGGTTATAATGATCTGCAAATTGGCTAAGGACGGATTTCTCATCGCTTACAATAAGAACTTGAGGTGAATTCTCCAAAGTAATATTAAACTTTTCAATCAAATATTTAAAAATAGAGAGGGTCTCAACGGTACCGCCTGATTTTGAAATAACAATAAAAAGGGTTTTAGCAAACTCAACTTTGGAAGCTTCATAAGCGATACTAATGGGGTCAGAGTTCTCAAAATAGAGTATTTTTTTAGCATGGGGGGTTTTGGGGCGGAGTAAGCGATCGATCGCCTTCAGACCTAAAGAAGATCCACCGATTCCAACAACTGCAATCGTATCAATATAAACAGTATTTTTTAGGAGAGAAGAGGTAACCTCTTCACAAAGCAGCAAGGAAGGTTCTGATACATCATAGTAACCTACCGATCGACCTTCATGCTCAAATTTGAGAGCTTCATACGCTTTCTCTAGCGTAAAAGGGTCGAGCTCTTTCGTCTCAAAATGCCCTTGAAAGCGTACCATTAGTGATTTCCGATAAGAACCGTCATATCTACTAAACGGCTGCTATAGCCCCATTCGTTGTCATACCATGCCAGAACTTTTACCGTAGACCCGTTTACGACGCTTGTCATATCAGGGACATACGTTGCACTGAAAGTAGAGCCAATAAAGTCAGAGGATACACGTTTTTCGTTATCGATCTCTATCAATCCCTTAAAGGCACCCTCACTAGCAGCATTAAAGGCAGCATGGATCTCTTCTTTGGTAACACTTTTAGAGAGATTAGCGGTTAAATCGACTACGGAAACATCTGGAGTCGGAACCCGCATCGCATAGCCATTTAGCTTGCCCTGCAAATGCGGCAATACTTTGCCGATCGCTTTCGCTGCTCCAGTAGAGGTCGGGATCATATTGAGCGCGGCAGCACGTGCACGGCGTGGATCCTTCGAGTGCTTAACATCCAAAACATTCTGATCATTGGTATAGGAGTGAATTGTTGTCATAAGGGCATTTTCTATACCAAAGGCATCATCAAGAACTTTTGTAATTGGTCCGAGACAATTGGTCGTACAGCTCGCATTCGAGATGATTGCTTCTCCTTTATAGCTGTCTGAATTGACACCATAAACATACATCGGAGTTTCATCTTTTGCCGGTGCCGACATAATCACTTTTTTGACACCATTCTTAAGATGTTTTTGACAACTTATTTGATCTAAAAATACTCCCGTACATTCGATAACAACCTCTGCACCCGTACTGCCAAAATCCACCTTATCAACATCACGTTCACAAAACATGCGGACATTTTTTCCACCGATAGCAATCGTATTCTCATCCACTACCTTAGCGTCGATACCACGATGAACACTGTCAAATTTAAGCAGATATTCCAGCATTTCAGGTTTCGCGGTCGTATTCAGTGCTACCAATTCGATATCACTACGCTCTGCGATGATTTTCGCTACAATAATTCCAATTCTTCCAGTGCCATTAATTGCTACTTTAAGTGCCATGATGTCTCCCGATAATTTACTAAAATACAAAGTTAACAATATTAACAAAAAATGGCTAAAAAGGGGATAAGAAGTGGAGAGTTACCCTCAGAAAGAGGGATGAAAAGAGTCTAGTAACTATACGTAACAGTAACAGGAATCTGTTTCAAAGGCTCATCGCTTTCGATACGAATCTCTTTACCTTTAAATTTAGCAAAATTTACATAGCCGCCAAGCACTTGGCGCGTTCTTGCTGTATAGACAGTTTCACATTTTTGTACAACTCTGTAAGAGCCATCAGAGGGAGTATTGTATTTGCTCCCCACGCTCTGGCCTGCTAATGTACCTAAAACTGCTCCTCCGACCGTCGCAACGGTTTTTCCTGTTCCACCACCTATCTGATGACCCAATACTCCTCCCGCTGCACCGCCAAGAATAGCTCCGATAACATTTCCATTACTGGTTCCATTTTGAATCGGTTCTTTTACATCGTAACATCTCTCAGAGGGGACATCTTCCCGGATCGTTGAATAAAGAGGGGTCGAACCGCTTACTTTTATGTATTCCGTAGTTGAAAAACTTTCAGCAAACGAAGTAGTAGCTATCAGAGCCATCGCAAGCATAAATCCATTTTTTTTTATTTCAACCATTGTGTAATTCCTGTTTTCTAATATAGTATAAACATTATAAAGGGTAATCGTTAATCGATTGTGAATATTCAAACTTTCGGATAAAGAAGAGTATTTATTCTTTCATAAATATCCAATATTTCACCCTTTTTCTCAAAAAAACTGTTTTTATTGGCAATAAGATGGGTCGTTGATTCCATAATCGTTTCGACCACTTCAAGACCGTTTTGCTTCATTGTACTGCCCGTTTCGACCACGTCGACGATCATATCGGCAAGTCCTACCAGCGGTGCGAGCTCGATCGAACCGTAGAGCTTGATAATGTCAGCTGCAACAGCACGTTCGGCAAAATAACGCTTAGTAATATTGACCATCTTGGTTGCAACTTTGATCTCACTTTTTGTAAAATCAGGTTTTTCCCCTGCCCGCATACCAATAGCAACACGGCACTTGCCTTTTTGCAAATCAAGAAGACGAATAACATCCAACCCCTGCTCTTCTAGCGTATCAAGTCCTACAACCCCTATATCGGCGGCTTGGTGATACACATACGTCGCGACATCTTGATTACGTACCAACAAAAATTTAAAATGTTCTGTCTGTAAAATCAATTTACGATCATCAAATTTAAAACTACTTCCGAAAATCGTCTCGAAAATTTCGAGTGTATCCTCTGCAATTCGTCCTTTTGGCAGTGCAACACTTAACATTGTGTCCCTTTATTAATCAACTTTTGCATACCCTTGAAAACCAATACCTCATCAACGATTGCATCGGAAAAATAGCGTGCCAAAATCTGCGCATCGCCTCCGGTTAGATAGATAGGTTTTCCAAGACTTTCGATTTTATGGACAAGCGGAGCCAAAAAACCGACCGTAAGTGCATCAGGGGTATTTTTCGCCATTATAGTCAAATCAACCTCAAAGTTAAATGACATTGAGAGAGCGGGTGACAATCTGGCGTATGCTTCTTGCGCTGAACGAATCCCCAGAGAGATAAATCCACCCCGATACACCCCCTCCTTCATCACATCAACCGTAATGGCACTCCCAGCATCGACAACCACCCCATCATCAATCGCTTCACACACCATAATCCGATCAATTCCCATTGTCGGGTAGTATTTATCCCAGTCAATAAGAGTTGCACAATTGTGCCAGTTTTGGAGAGATTCAAGTCTTTCAGATAAAGAGTGGTTGACACTGACATACCATACGTCTCCATTCAACGATTTAGGTCTAAATTCTGAAAGTACAACTTTGCAAGGTACCCCATTTTCGTAAATATCAACAGTGCTATTGCCTATATCACATAAAATCATCTGTACCCTTTTTTTTACGTTTACCCATCGGGTGACACTCTAAAACCGTTACTTGCAAATTATGCTTCTGCACATGGGTATAAATCTGTGTCGTAAGTAAAGACGCATGTCCCAAAAGCTCCTGAACCACACGCAAATCAGCACCTCCCAAGATAAGCCCAGTAGCATACGAATGACGAAGAGCATGAGGGGAAACTCCCAAATATTTTTGGGTGATTTTAAAAACGGAAATACGGCTCAACGGCTCATAGCGATAGTTAAGCCATAAAGCACATTGTTTTAAACTCGGACATGCCTCTTGATACGCACGCAATGCCCTTAATGCTTCTTGAGCAATAGGAATATAGCGCTCTTTTTCCCCTTTCCCATGACGAACACGTAACCATTCTCCCTCAATATCACCCTCTTGAACATCCAAACATTCACTAACGCGTGTCCCCGTTGCATATAAAAATAGTATCAATGCATAATCACGCAAACCCATCCAATCACTTCGATCAATAAGGCCAATAGAGTTCATAATCGATTCAAACGATAAATAGTGAGGGAGCGTTTTAGGAAGTTTAGAGAGTGAAAACTTCGAGAGTTTCGAATCAAATTGTGCTCGATGACAAAAATTCAAAAATGAATTGATAGCAGAAAGCTTGCGGTTAAGGGTACGTTTATTCTCTACGCGAGAGAGGACTTTGACGATAGAAGCCGTATCCAACTGTATGAGTGAATCTGAGGTTAAACTCTCAATTTCACTCAGATCATGGCGATACGCCTCAATCGTCTTAGGACTCAAAGACTTGATAACGGTAATGTATTCTAAAAAAGCCTCAAGTCCTGCTGACATTATTTGATAAGAATATACCGGTCATTAAAATAAATTTTTTCATCACCAACAAAGACCGTATCGTGTTTCATATCAACATCATACACGTCATAGGTAAGTAAATTTTTATTCAAAGCAATCAAATATCCCCCTTGCTCAAGTACATAGACACGATCCTTTTGGACACTGATTCCTACAAAATGGGCAAATGGAAATTTTTTCTTTCCTTTGTACTGGAGTGTCGGACTTAGAGCAATAACTTCACCTTGCTTGGTCGTCAACCACACTCCATCTTCGGTATACGCAATATCACGAACTTCATACTTTTCACGACTCTCTTTTTGCGAAAGAGCCAATACCGAAGCTCCCGTTGCCGCCACCATATTGTTTTCAACGACGTTCAAATAGGTCACATTGTTAAAATACTCTTCTGAACCGACGATAATCGAACGTAACAGTTTCTTATCGGTTACATTCACAATGACGATTTTACCGTCAAGCGTTAAAAATAAAACCAAATCTTTTAAAAATTTTGGATTCGAAATGCGTGCATCGACTGCGATCGGGGCATTAGAACTCTCTTTAAACGTCATCTTTTTTGTTTGCAAAGAGTACAGCGCCATCTCATTGTTTCCAAATAAAATCGCAATCGTATCCCCTTGAACCGTTGCCGCAGCTACAGTCCGTTTCAATTCTAAAATAATATGTTCACTGACACCATTCTCAGGTATCAATTCCAAATCATTAGTAGCATTTTGGGTAATAATCCAACCATCACTAATATTAAGCAAACGAAAATTAATCGGGATTTTTAACTTCTTCTCCCCTTCCTTGGTGAGAAGGTTTCCATTGGCAAGTACAGCACCCGACTCAGAAACCTGGTGAAGTGGTGCACTCAAACGCCCAGCACTACGCCATTCTCCTTTAACATTTTCAGGCTTGTAGACCTCTTTACTAGAACAGCCATGAATAAAAAGTGCTCCTAAAATGCCCACTCCTGCCAAAAAATATTTCATTATTTCACCCCATAATGACTTAGCATTTGCGCCAGTGGATAGATTGCAGAATCCTCTTTTATCAATCCCAACGATGCATTAGCAGCTTTGCTGTCCCCTTTTTGAATCCTGAGCACTGCCAGTTCTATAATGGCCAATTCTTGATAGAGGGAGCCTTGTTTTTTACTATATGCTTCCAATGCGTTTGCATTGTTGGCTAAAACGGCACTCTCATACGTCGCAATGTCGGAAACTTCAGGTGAACTAGCACTTTGAAGCGTTTTGAGTGTATTGGCATCTTTTTCTCTTAACGCTTTGGACAATGTGTACAATTCATACAAAGAACTGCTATTATCAGCCAATGCCTTCATGGCGCTTTGATCAGAGGGATTAGAGAGAAGCGTATTTAAGGCTTCATTTGCCCGTTCATTTTTGCTCTCCTGATAGCTTTGATATCCTATAGAACCTCCCAGAGCAAGCAACAACACAACTACCGATGCAATCATCGGCTTTTGATACTTCTTAACAAAACGCTCCGTTCTAACGGCACTCTCGAAAAACTTTTCTTCCGAGTTCAGTTCCTCTTTAAGGGCTTGCATATTCTCTTTTAGGCTCAAAAGGGCTCCTATGATGGTTCAATATTTGTCTATTTGTCTACAATCATAACTTAGTGATTGTTAAAATTCCGTAAAAGTCTATTTTTCGCTACAATAAGAGAATATTTTTTAAACAAGGTTTATAGAATGAAAGTGGATGAAATACTTTTACAACGCTTGGAAAAACTCTCTTTTCTTCAAATTCCCGAAGAAAATCGTGCTGAAATGATTGCGCAAATGTCCGAAATCGTCTCTTTTGTAGATAACCTCTCTGAATTAAATACCGATGGGATCAATCCAACGTTTTCGATGGACACCACAGCAACATTGCTGCGTGAAGACATCGGGAACGTTGATCGTACTATCAATGACGATATACTGAGTCATTCACCCCATGCACAGGATCATTTTTTTATCGTTCCTAAAATCATTGAGTAGCACACAATGATAACAGTATATGGGATTAAAAGCTGCGGTTCAGTCAAAAAAGCATTTCAATTTTTTAATGAAAATGGATTAGAATTTACCTTTGTCGATTTTAAAACTACCCCCGTTAATAGTCAAAAAATCACCCAATGGATTGAAAAAAACGATTTAACCCTCTTGCTCAATACCAAAGGGACCACTTATCGAAACTTAGGGATCAAATCCTTAGACCTCGATGGAGCACAAAAAGTACAGTGGATGGCTAAGGAAAATCTCCTTATCAAACGTCCCGTGATAGAATACAATTCAAACGTTATCGTCGGTTTTAATTTATCTCAATACGAAGGAATATTTTTATCATGAGCCAATCACTGGATATTCATAAACTGCTAAAAAGTGTTGTCGCGTACAAATCGTCTGATTTGCACCTTGTGAGCCGTTCGGAACCGCAGATTCGTATTGATGGACGACTTGTCGCCTTGAACCTCCCTGTCCTCGATGGAAAACAAATCGAAGAGATGGCGTATTCGCTTTTGACCGAAAAGCAAAAAAAAGCGTTTGAAGAATACAATGAACTTGATTTTTCTATCGTCATCCCCGATGTGGGCAGATTCCGTGCCAATTACTATAAAACAATGGATGATATTGCATGTGCGTTTCGTATCATCCCGACCATTATCCCCTCTCTCGATGATTTGAATGCTAAAAAAATCTTTAAAGAGCTTATTAAGCGTGAAAAAGGGCTTATTTTAGTCACAGGTCCAACGGGAAGCGGTAAATCAACAACCCTGGCTGCGATGCTCAACGAAATAAACCTCAATGAAGCACGCCATATTATTACGGTTGAAGACCCCGTGGAGTTTGTTCATAATAATAAAAAATGTCTTTTTTCCCACCGAAATATCGGTACCGATACGAAAAGCTTTTCTGCCGCACTCAAATACGCATTACGACAAGACCCTGATGTTATTTTAATCGGGGAGATGCGAGATCGTGAAACCATTGCGGCTGCACTTACCGCCGCAGAAACAGGTCACTTGGTTTTTGGAACACTCCACACCAATTCTGCACCCAGTACCATCAACCGTATTATCGATGTATTCTCAGGGGACGAGCAACCTCAAGTACGTGCGCAACTCTCAACCTCACTGATCGCTGTTATTGCACAAGCATTGTTGCCAAAAATAGGTGGAGGGCGTATTGCTGCACAAGAAGTTATGATTACCAATCCTGCAATTGCCAATCTCATCCGTGAAGATAAAGTCCACCAGCTTTATTCCCAAATGCAGCTCAATCAACAAGTGACAGGGATGACGACTCAAACGCAAGAGATCGTTGACTACTTGCGCAAAAAAATGATTAGTAAAGATATTGCAATGCAATATTCCAATAAACCAGATGAACTTCAGCGTGTAATCGACGCGATGTAAGAATAAGGGGAATTTCCCCTTACGAAGAATAAGTATTAAATAAACATTAATATTTTGAATACCTTTCACCTCTTTTAGCATACTTCTTGGAAGTTTTATCTATAATTCATAATCATGAAACATCAGCAATTACTACAACACCATCAGCTCAAAGCAACGCCGCAAAGGATTGCAATTATTGAATTAATGCACCATGCTGGTCATATTAGTATTGACGACCTTTACAGAGACATTCGAGAAAAGTTTGCTTCTATCTCACTTGCCACACTGTATAAAAACGTCCATAGTATGATGAGCGTTAATCTCATTCGAGAAGTGAAAATTTCGGGACAAAAAGCAAAATACGAGATCGAAAAAATGCCCCACGCTCATGTTGTTTGTAAAGCATGCGGTGAACTTAAAGACATTGCATTTGATCCTGCTGTCTTAATGCAAGAGACTATTAGAGAGAGTGATTATGCTGCAGAGGAAGTATCGATAGTCATTTCGGGCATATGCCCACAATGTCAGAAGATATAAAATAAAATTTCTAAATCACATCATCTCTGGATTCACCGCAAGGGCACTTCGCCCACCTACGCGGGAATGACATTAACGGTGTGCTTCTTTGAGGGTATCGGCGATCAAAAATGCCAACTCTAACGACTGATCTGCATTGAGACGCGGATCACAATGGGTATGGTAACGGCTCTTGAGATTTTCGGAGGTAATCTCAAATGATCCACCCAAACATTCGGTAACGTTTTTACCCGTCATCTCCAAATGAACACCACCAGCGTATGTCCCTTCCGATTTATGGACTTGAAAAAACTGTTTCATTTCTTGCAATATGGCATCAACAGGACGGGTTTTATACCCATTGCTGGTAATGGTATTGCCATGCATCGGATCACAACTCCAAAGCACTTTTTTCCCTTCTCTTTCGATAGCTCGAATCAATGCAGGCATCCCATCGGCTACTTTGTCAGCACCCATTCGGACGATAACATTCAATCGTCCCGCTTCATTTTTAGGATTAAGAACATCACAAAGTCGGATTAAATCCTCAGGATCCATAGAGGGGCCTGCTTTAACCCCGATCGGGTTGTTAATACCGCGCATAAATTCGACATGAGCTCCATCGAGCTGACGGGTACGATCCCCAATCCAAAGCATGTGCGATGATACATCGTACCACTCACCCGTAAGAGAATCTTGACGGGTAAATGCTTCTTCGTAATTTAGAAGTAATGCTTCATGTGAGGTATAAAAATCGGTTTCTCGTAACGTTCGGTAATTATCCGATGTGATGCCGCATGCTGCCATAAAACGAAGGGAATCATCGATCTGACGCGACAATTCATCGTATTTTTTTGTCATTTCATTTTGACCGACGAACCCAAGATTCCAGGCATGCACTTGATGTAAATCAGCCAATCCACCCGATGCAAACGCACGAAGAAGATTTAAGGTAGCTGCTGATTGATTGTAGGCTTGAATCATACGAGACGGATCAGGGATACGGGCAGATTCTGTAAATTCTACCCCATTGATAATGTCCCCGCGATAACTTGGTAAGGTTACTCCCTCAATCGTTTCGCTGTCGGATGAACGAGGTTTTGCAAATTGCCCCCCCAAACGTCCAATTTTAACAACAGGAACACCGCCGGCAAATGTCATAACAACCGCCATTTGCATCATAACCTTAAATGTATCACGGATATTATGGGCATGAAACTCTGAAAAACTTTCAGCACAGTCACCGCCTTGCAATAAAAATGCTTTCCCCTCACACACATCTGCAAGACTTTTTTTCAAATTTCGGGCTTCACCGGCAAAAACAAGCGGCGGGTAGTTTTTGAGCTGCTCTTCGACTTCCTTCAGACGCACCTGATCAGGATAGGTAGGTTGTTGTGTAATCGGTTTTTCTCTCCAGCTGGATCGGCTCCATGCACTCATCGTATTCTCCCTGCCAAAATAGGCTTATTATTTTTATATAGTGGTAATTTTATCGTTTTATCCTAAAAAACGACTGATTGGAATTCCTAAAAGCAATATTTAGGTTTTAAAAAGTATAATTGCACCACTTTATAAACAGCCTATCTCGTGGAGTTGCAATGGATTTAAATTACTTTGATGTTGCCGTAGGTTCAATTGTTTTGTTGTTAGGCTTAAAGGGTCTATTAAACGGTTTTTCAAAAGAATTATTTGGACTTATAGGGATTGTAGGGGGGCTTTTTGTCGCTTCTCACGTTGGGGGAGTCCTCGGCAAATTTTTAAATGATACACTTTTCAATTTCGAAACAGCAGCTGCTATTAATCTCATCGGTTTTGTTTTTACAGTGGGTATTTTTTGGCTTTTCATGGTTGCTTTGGGAGCTGGTTTTAAACGTCTGAGTTCCCTCAGCGGTCTAGGAAGTTTGGATCGGATTCTTGGTTTTGCAGTAGGTGCGAGTAAATTTTTCTTTATCCTATCGGTCATTATTTATGCTCTGTTTAGTGTCACAGCAATACGTGAAAATTTTGGCGAAAAAATGGAAAATAGTATTTTCTTCGAACCAATGATGGCAACGGGTGATTTTATTTTACACATTGAAACGGATGACGTCACAAGCTTGATGGATGACAATGAGAGTGAAGAAAAATCATCGAGTTCTTCATCCAAAGAAAAAGGGAAGTAAAAAATGGGATCGCTAACCGATTTTACCGAACGCACTATTGAGTACACTAAACTGCTCAGTGACTTCAAGCAATTATTAAAAGCCAATGGATTAAAATTCACTATTCAACGTGAAGTAATTTTAGAGATGCTTTACAATTCGGATGAGCATTTGACGCCTGAGGGATTGCATCATCTTATTCAAGAAAAACATCCCGATCTAAACACCGGGATAGCAACGGTGTATCGAACCCTTTCGCTTCTGGAAGATTCTGCCATGGTTACCTCTCTTTCATTCGGTGCCCAAGGGAAAAAATACGAACTGGGTGCAAAAGACCATCATGATCACATCATTTGCACTGAGTGTGGCAGTATCAGTGAGTTTGTCGATGAAGAGATTGAACTTAAACAAAAAAAGATTGCCGAAAAATTGGGGTTTTTAATGCAAGAACACTCCATGCAGATTTATGGTATTTGCAAAGAATGCCAAAATAAAATAAAAAAATAAAGGGAATTTATTGTGACGTTTGATAATCAATACATCCAGCAACGGATCGAAAAAGCCAACCAACTTCGAGAGATGGGGATTGATCCGTATGCAAACGATTCCAACCGAAACACAACGATTGACAAGTTTCACTATGTCAACTCGGATCTTTTACAAAAAGAAGAAAAACGGGATGAACATCGTCATTACACCGTTGCAGGTCGGATAAAACTGTATCGTTTAATGGGTAAAGCGAGCTTTATTAAACTCGAAGATGAGAGTGGAATGCTCCAAATTTATGTTGCACGGGACAATCTAGCTGAGAATTTTTACAATGATGTCTTTAAAAAACTCATAGAAGTGGGTGATATCATCGAAGTAAGCGGTTATCCCTTTGTTACCCAGCAAGGGGAACTCTCTCTTCATGCCGATACGTTAAAAATTCTCACCAAAGCGATCTCACCGCTCCCTGAAAAATTTCACGGTATTACCGACAAAGAGATGCGTTATCGACAACGTTATCTTGATCTTATTATGAACTCTGAAGTACGAAAAACCTTTCAGATTCGTTCTCAGGTTATCAGTTTAACACGCCGCTTTTTCGAGGATAAAGGGTTTTTGGAAGTCGAAACGCCGATGATGCACCCGATTGCCGGCGGAGCTAATGCCAAACCGTTTGTAACCCATCACAATGCACTGGGGATTGACCGTTTTTTACGTATTGCCCCAGAACTCTACCTAAAGCGTCTTATCGTCGGTGGATTTGAAGCAGTATTTGAGATCAACCGAAACTTTCGTAATGAAGGGATGGACGCAACCCATAATCCTGAGTTTACCTCCATCGAATTTTATTGGGCCTACAAAACCTATAAAGATCTGATTCTCATCACCAAAGAGTATTTTGACTATTTATTTGATCATTTAAATCTTCCTAAGCGTCTCCCTTACGGTGAGCTGGAAGTCGATTTTGACCAATTTACTGAAATCGAACTGATAAAAAGTCTTAGTGTTATCGGTGGCGTTCCCGAAACCGTTGTCAATGACAAAGAAGCAATTTTGGCGTATTTGAGATCTCATAAATTGGAAGCCAAAGCAACCCTCAATCTTGGACAGCTTCAAGGGGAACTTTTTGATGAATTTGTTGAGAGTAAACTCATCAACCCTACGTTTATCACCCACTATCCGGTTGAGATTTCGCCACTGGCACGTCGTAACGATGAACGCCCTGAACTCACCGATCGTTTTGAACTGTTTATCGCAGGTCGTGAAATTGCCAATGCCTTTAGCGAGCTCAACGATCCACTCGATCAACTGGAACGCTTTCAAGGACAAATGGCAGCCAAAGAGTGTGGGGATGATGAAGCACACGAAATGGATGAAGATTTTGTTACCGCTCTCTCCTACGGGATGGCACCGACCGCCGGTCAGGGTATCGGAATCGATCGTCTCGTCATGATGCTCACCAACCAACACTCAATTCGGGATGTCTTGCTCTTCCCGGCAATGAAACCGATACACCACAACCAAATCAACAATGGAGAAGAAGAATGAGTTTCCTTAAAGAATACGATAACGAAATTTACACCCTGTGTGAACAAGAGTTGGAGCGCGAAACCGACCATCTAGAGATGATCGCCTCTGAAAACTTTACCCTTCCGGCCGTCATGGAAGCTATGGGGTCTGTTTTTACCAATAAATATGCCGAAGGGTATCCGGGAAAACGTTATTACGGCGGATGCGAATACGCGGATGGTGTTGAGCAACTTGCAATTGATCGTGCCTGCAAACTTTTTGAGTGTAACTATGCTAACGTACAGCCCCACTCCGGTTCATCCGCGAACGGTGCCGTATATGCAGCGCTCCTTCAAGCCGGAGATAAGCTCCTTGGTATGGATCTCAGCCACGGTGGACATTTGACACACGGTTCCAAAGTAAGCTTTTCCGGTAAAAATTACCACAGCTTTTCGTATGGTGTTGAATTGGACGGTCGTATCAATTATGAGCGTGTTCTCGATATTGCTAAAATTGTACAGCCTAAAATCATCGTATGTGGTGCGTCGGCGTACGCTCGTGAGATTGATTTTGCTAAGTTTCGTGAAATCGCCGATGCGGTTGGTGCCATTTTATTTGCCGACATCGCGCACATCGCAGGTCTTGTCGTCGCAGGTGAGCATCCTAGCCCGTTCCCGCATGCGCACATCGTTACTACAACCACCCACAAAACCCTTGCAGGTCCTCGCGGCGGTATGATCATGACGAATGATGAAGAGATTGCCAAAAAAATCAATTCAGCTATCTTCCCTGCTCTTCAGGGGGGACCATTGGTTCACGTTATCGCAGCAAAAGCCGTTGGATTCAAATACAATCTCTCTCCTGAGTGGAAAACGTATGCTAAGCAAGTCAAAGCCAATGCAGCCGTTCTTGCCGATGTGTTAATGAAGCGTGGCTATGACATCGTCAGCGGTGGAACCGATAATCACCTCGTTCTTGTTTCATTCTTGAACAAACCGTTCAGCGGGAAAGAAGCGGATGCTGCACTCGGACGTGCCGGAATCACCGTCAACAAAAACACGGTTCCGGGAGAGACCCGTTCACCGTTTGTCACCAGCGGTATTCGCATCGGAAGCCCTGCTCTAACGTCACGTGGTATGAAAGAGAAAGAGTTTGAACTAATCGCCAATAGAATTGCGGATGTTTTGGATGATATTGAAAATACTGAAAAGCAAGCCATCATCAAAGAGGAATTAAAAACTCTAGCCCGTGGATTTATCATCTACAAACAGTCTACTTATTAATTTATCCCATTTTCCTCTTTTTTGAGGAAAAATACTAGGAGTTTTATCAATGACATCGATGGATATGAAGCTTATTAAAATTATCTCCGATCATTATTGGCTAAAGCACGATACCGTAGTAGATAAAATTGAGTTTAAAGGGCGTACTTTTTTCAATAAATACGAAAAAATCCCTAAACTCTTATCTCAATCTCTTATTGACCAACATCTAAAAAAACAGATCACCATCGCCCATTCTCTTATCAATCAATTTAATAAAGTTGAAAATATTGTTATCGACTACAATGGTACCGATACGCAACGTTTTTATCATAAGGCACAATTATTGCTTAGAGAAGAGGGATTCATTAATTTCACCGCATTTGAGACCAAAACACCGGGGCATTTGCACCTGTATATCCATAAAGGGCATACAACACTGCAAGAAGCGATACAATTGGGTAAAATGCTCTCATTAAAATTGGCGGCTAAACAACCTAAGCAATGGAGAATGTTTCCGGCGGATGATTTGCCGGGCGAATACAACATTCTCAATCTGCCTTACGAAGTATACGCTAAAGAGCGTGGTGCTTCGTGGTCAAAACATCTATAGACGCTATCGGAATAAAATCCCGATAGCTCCGTTAGCCACTTGGGCTACTAAAGCTTGCCTCTTCCGAGGCAGATATTTTGGATACCCTAAAATATTTACTACACTATGGAGTATACAATGGAAGAAAAAAACGAACTGAATGATATCATTTTAAACAAAGGCGGAACAAGCGCGGGAAGTAAGAAATTACTTTTGGCAATCGCCACATTAACGCTCATCCTTATTATTGTATTGGTCGTCATGAACTCTCTAAAAAATGATGAAGTTCACAAAGCACCTCAAGCGATTTTACCACCGGAACCAAGTGCTCCTACGGAAATCATTAATGATCCTCTTTTCGAACCCGTTGAAGTCATTCAAGAGGGGAATGAAAGTGCTCAGGAACAAGATTTAGGCAAGGTTGCACAAAAAATCAAAGAAGAGTCATTACAAAATATACCCGTAAGTGAATCCGCAGTTGTCCCTGTCACACCTGCTCCAGTGATGCCGGTAAAAACAACCGTACAATCCGCACCTGTAGTACACACCCCTGCTCCAAAACCTATTATCTCTAAAATAGTTGCTGAGCCGACCATTGCTAAAACACCAAAGTCCTCTCCAAAAACGGTTCAAGCTGCACCCGTAAAACAAGCACCAAAAAAGGTGGTTCAACCTACTATCGCTCCAAAGCCAGCATCTGTTGCAAAAACACCTACCGCAGCATTGGTTACAGCACCAAAAGCAATAGAATCAAAGTCTGAAAGCAAACCTGCCCCTAGTGTAACCAATAGCGGAGGGACTTTTTATGTTCAAGTGGGCTCTTTTACCAAAGAACCGAACAAAGCCCTGTTTGATCGTTTAAATGCCAGTGGCATGAAATACACTACTCAAAAATCAGGTGAAACGACCAAAATCTTAGTCGGTCCATTCCAAGGGGAAAAAGCCGTTCAAGACGCAATGGGTAATATCCGCCAAAATATTGAAGCAAAAGCATTTAAAATAAAGGGATGATGTGATTTATTCTAGGCGCTTTACTCTCGATCAGTTTGCTCCGATTGCGATTTATGAAAAAATTAAAACAAATTTTCAAAATGAGGTAAGTTTCTTATTTGAAAGTGCAGGTAACAGTGAGGGAAATTACACTATTATTGTTATCGGTGCACGTGAACGTCTGACCTACAATCAAAAAGAGACTCTTTATACCGATGCTTCCGGAGAATGTCATGTGAGTGATACTTCTCCCTTTAAGTTTCTCAAAGAGTACTATGGTAAAGTTGATCAACCCTACCATCGAGAGATGACACGTTCACTGGGTGTTGGCTATGTTGATGGATTTATCGGCTATATCGGATACGATATGGTACAGGTTTTCGAACCCATACTCGAGTCATCAATGTCTACTCTCGAAGACCAAACCAATATCCCCGACATGGATTTAATTCTTCCAAAATTGACCCTTGTTGTTTCTCATAAGCATGCTACTATCACATTGATAAGTGCTTTGAACTCAATGGAAAATCGCTTCGATGAACTGGAAACACTTCTAAAATCATCGTATCATTATTCTCCTCTTCATCCTATCAAAGAAGATAAAGGTGGAAATTTCATCCACACCAAATCTCACTTTTTTGAGATGGTCGACAAATCAAAAGAGATGATTAAGAGTGGAGATGTCTTTCAGATTTTAATGACCAATCGTTACATTCGCTATGCACAGGTTGACCCTTTTAGTTTTTATCGGGTTTTGCGAATCAAAAATCCCTCACCCTATATGTATCTCATGGAATATGAAGACTTTAGTATCGTTGGAAGCTCTCCTGAGGTTATGGTTAGACTCAGCGATGGCGATATTCTCCTTCGTCCAATTGCAGGTACACGCAAACGAGGGGGGAATAAACAACGCGATTTAGAACTCGAAGAAGAACTCCTCTCAGATCCAAAAGAACTGGCTGAACATTTAATGCTGATTGATTTGGGACGAAACGATGTAGGACGTGTCGCGGCAACAGGGACGGTCAGAGTTGAAGAGATGATGCACGTAGAACGCTATTCACACGTTATGCACATTGTCTCTGACGTTCATGCGACTCTGAGAGATGATAAAGATATGTTTGACCTTCTCGCCGCAACTTTTACGGCAGGAACCATGACCGGAGCGCCTAAAATTAGAGCAATGGAGCTTATCGCAGAGTATGAAGCGGTTAAAAGAGGATTTTACAGCGGAACCATCGGCTATTTTGGTTTTGATGGAAATATGGACAGTGCAATCACCATTCGCACCGCCCTCATTCAACCACATCAAATCATTCTCCAAGCAGGAGCTGGAATTGTCGCGGATTCAGTCCATGAACTCGAGTATCTCGAAGTTACCAATAAACTTGGGGCACTCACGAGCACCCTCGAAGATTTAATCGATCCTGTATAATGAAGCTGTTTACGATTTTTGGTGACCCGGTCAGTCACTCTCGTTCTCCACTGATGCACAATAGCGTTTTTAAGAGATACAACATAGATGCGTGCTACACCCGCACCCATTTAGATGATGGGTCGTTATTACGGGATATTTTTTTTGCTAAAGCCCTTAGCGGTGCCAACGTTACCGTTCCCCATAAAGAAGCCGCATACGCTTTGTGTGATGAAGTTCGGGGAATTGCCAAGCACATCGGTGCAGTGAATACTCTCATTCTCGAAGAGGGACAATTGATCGGGTATAACACCGATGCAGATGGATTTATTGCCGCACTTCAAAGCTTTGGTTCTCTCAACAATGCACTGATTATAGGTGCAGGAGGAACAGCAAGAGCCCTAGCAACGGTTTTACGTCAAAATTCGATCACCCCGACGATTTTAAATCGATCCGAAAATCGTTTGGGCTATTTCAAAGAAAATGATTTTTTATCCTACACATGGGAAACATTTCCTCTCACTTCGTATGATGTGATTATTAACACTACCTCTGCCGGATTATCCGACGAAGAACTGCCACTCCCCTCTTCTCTTCTTACCGAACTCCTCTCTGGTGCGAAATGTGCTGTTGATGTTATTTATGGAAAAACAACGCCATTTTTGCGAGAAGTTAAAAAGGCCAATATCCCTCACAAAGACGGTTCTGATATGCTATTAGAGCAAGGAATACTGGCTAACCATCTGTTTATGGGCGGTGAAATATCGCTTGATTTACTAAGACCCGTCATGCATCAAAGCTTTTTTCTCTAATTCCTTCCCCCTCAAAACAACGCTTGCTTTGTCAAAAATTAATTCAGCAACAAAGTATTTGCACTAGGGAAGTTTAAAAGTTTGGCAGTGTACAATATCCCCATTCAATCAAAAATAACACAAGGAAAATAAATGCCAACAATTAACAAATACGTTGATATTGACACGGTAGAAAGAGAAGCCAAAAAAGATCTTATTGACCGTCACTCGCCATTTATCACCATCGCTGGTGAAGCAAAAAAAGGTGAAATGCTTGCAGTCAATGTAAAAATGGGTCAAGAATATACGCATCCAGATGATTTTGATCACTACATCGAAAGTATCACACTTTTCAATGGTGAAACAAAATTAGCAATGGCAACCTTCGTACCAGGAACCCTTGGAAACGAAAAATCTCATGCTGAAGTAACTTTCAACATTCGCCCAATGGGTAAAAAATTGATGCTTGTCGCTCACGGCTACTGTACAAAACACGGCGTATGGGAATCAACTCC
>JAUYSQ010000016.1 GCA_030696285.1 Sulfuricurvum sp.
CTGATGCAATATCGAATTTCGAATATCAAATTTCGAATATTGAAGAAAAAAAAGGCCATAGAATAAGTTTCCATGGCCTTTGTGAGTTTAATTAGCTTTCAAGCCAGGTGATCGCTCAAGAAATTCCTGATACAATCGAATATGTCTGTTTGACATCGGAATCATGTATCCGTCAATAAAGACGTGTAAAATCTGGGACTTGGTCTCCAAGGGATCTCCGGTGGATATAATCAAGTTTGCACGCTTTTCGGCTTCCACTGATCCGTATTGGTCAGCGATACCAAAGATTTCGGCGGGATTGATCGTAATCGCCTTCAGGGCGTCTTCCTTTCCCAGTCCATAAGCAGCAGCAAATGCCGCATGAAATGGCAGATTTCTAACGTTTTCTTCTTCATCTGTACGCAATGCAACTTTTACCCCAGCTTTAGCCATTTTGCCTGCATTGGCATAAGGTGTGTCATAGCGGTCAGATTGTCGTGTAGGAAGATCCTGCACTGGCCCTGTGATGACAGGAATTCCGGCTTTTGCGATCTCATCCGCCACTCTCCATCCTTCGGCAACACCGGAGAAAATTACCTTGATGTTTTTACCTTCCACCCACTTGATGGCGTTTTGAATGTCGGAGGCTGCATCCACTACAATCAACAATGGAAGTTCTCCTGATACTGCTTTTGCCAACTGATCCATTTCAGGATAGAACTGCAACTCAGCACCTGATTTTTTCAGCTCCAGGTACTTGCTTGCATTTCCCCAGATTTCATTGGCTTCTTTTAGTGCTTTTTCGGAATCTTTCTTGACATCTTCATCCGATCTGCGGTCAAACCTGCCACGACGTCCTGAGCTTGGGAAGTTCATCACTACAGCTTTGAATCCACCATACATTTGATCTGGCGTGTAACCATTGAGGTTTATCAGGGCTGCTGTTCCCGGGAAAAGTCCACCTGTCGGGACAGTAAGTACAGTTGTTACTCCGGAAACCCGGGTGACTCCAATGGCTTCTGAGTTTGGATTTACTGTTGTCAGTGCCTGCATATTTGGGGTTACATTGCCCACTTCGGCATAATCAACAGTTTCTGGTACGGAGCTTATTTCCACCAAGCCGAGGCGGGTTCCGCTGTCGATCATTCCGGGGTATATAAACTTTCCGGTGCAGTCAATTACTTCAGCACCAGCAGCACTGATATTGGTTCCCACCTGGGCTATTTTTCCGTTCTCGACCAAAACAGAAGTATTGGTCAAGGTTCCTTTGGTGACTGTCACCACGGTGGCATTCTGCAGGAGGAACTTTCCTGTGCGAGGTTTTACAAATTCCCCGTCGATCTGAGCCATGGCAGCCACTGGAAGCAGGGCTAGCATTGAGGCACAAAGGGTTTTTAAAATTCTGTTCATGATATGTCTGAATTTTCGGGGTGATTAATGTTTTTCTTCAATGAAAGCTCCCTGAAATGCTTCAAAGTATGCATCCACATCCTGTAGACACTGATGATTTTCATGGGTATGCAGGAAAATCGGTTCTACCATTTCGGTAGCACTTACAAATTGACGCTGATCATCGGGATCTGCTTTGATGTCAAAATATTTGACTCCATCCACAAAAGTCATCTGCGGAACAGTGTAAGACGATAGCGGATGCCCTTCGAAAATCACCAAATCTGCCTGCTTGCCCACTTCGATCGAACCTACTTTGTCGTCAATTCCCAATTGCTTGGCGGGATTGATCGTGATCATGGCTAAAGCCTCCTCATCCGTCAATCCACCATAGCGCTGTGTTTTAGCAGCTTCGTGATATAAATGACGAATCAGCTCAGCTGAGTCAGAATTTATGGAAGTGATCGCACCATTTCGCTGAAGTATGGCTGCGTTGAATGCAGTGGAATAATAGACTTCCATTTTGTAAGCCCACCAATCTGCAAATACTGAAGCACCCATGGTGTATTGGGCGATTTCCGGTGCGACTTTGAAGCCCTCATTCGTATGCTGAAATACCAGTTTAGTGATTCCAAAATCTTTTGCTACGTTGATCAGCATGTAGATTTCGTCGGCACGGTAGGAGTGGCAATGAATGATGATTTTTCCGTCCAGGATGTCAGCCAAAGTTTGAAGACGCTCATTATAGACAGGAGGCGTTTTGGTATTGCCTTTTTGACCTTTGGCGGTATTGTAAGTTTCCCATCCTTTTTTGTATTGAATGGCCTCATTGAATCCGTTTCTCAAAACAGCTTCAACACCCATTCGGGTTCTTGGCTGGATTCCGTTTCCACGTCCGTGAACTCGGGTGGGGTTTTCACCCAAAGCAAACTTGATCGTACGTGGTGCATCCTGCATGATGATATCGGAGGGATCTTTTGCTCCCCAACGATGCTTGAGTGTTGCATTTTGTCCGCCTACCACATTTGCCGAACCGTGCATGGCATGGGAGATCGTCACTCCACCGGCAAGGGCGCGGTAAATTCCTATTTCAAAGGGATTGACCACATCTTTCATCCTAACCTCAGAAGTGATCGGGGAGGAGGCTTCATTGACCACATCCAGGGCGACATGGGAGTGTGCATCAATAATTCCGGGCATAAGGTATTTTCCGCTGGCATCGATAGTTTCTACTCCTGCAGGTGCGGAGAGATTCTTGCCTACCTGACGAATGATTCCATTTTGAACCAGCACGTCTGTGTTTTCCAGATTCCCCTTGGTTACCGTGAGTACAGTGGCATTTTTGATTAAAACGTTGCCTTTTTGGGTTTGGGCATTGGAATAATTTAAGCCCAGTCCCAATAAAGCAGCAAGTATTAAATTGAGCTTTTTCATCTGTTTATAATTTGATTTTTTTGGTCAGATGGAATCTCGCTTGAATCATAATCTCTCCTGAGGGTGTCGATTGTGTCGTGCTCGATTTCATGTGATCATATTTTTTTTTAGCTGCCACATGGAATCTCGCTTGAATCATAATCTCTCCTGTGGGTGTCGATTGCGTCGTGCTCGATTTCATAATTTAAAGACTAAGGCTTGGTGAGTTAAGTTTTGCAGTCAGAGGAAATGATCCAAATTGGCCAACACTCATGGTTCCGTCCATGGCATTTCCCGTGATTTCTCCTGTGATGTCCACGGTAAGCGACATTCCACCGGCACTGACATCAAACTGAAATGTGAGCGTCTTACCACTGACTGAAACATTTTTGATTGGGGCAGTAACTTTGCCATTGCCTGATGGATCGGTATAGGTGATCGTTCCGGTGTATTCAACTCCGTTTTTAGCAATAATCAACTCACCTCCAGATGAGCCTGCGGGAGTTTGAGATGTATAGTCCCACTGTCCTGTGATAGCAGCCGGTCCATTTTCAGTTTTGCCGTTTCCATTTGCCGATTTTTTCTTCACTTCATAGTCGAAAATATAGCCGTCTACTACGACATGCTTGATTTGAGCCTCTTCCTTAAAAATTGAATCAGTGCTGATGACAAAATTTGCCATCTTCCCTTTTTCTATCGTTCCAGCTGTTTTACCAATTCCGAGGATAGTTGCAGGATTGGTTGTCAATGCCGCCAAAGCAGTTTTTTCGGTCAGACCATTTTTGATCATTGTCCTTAGGGCTTTCATAGCATCACCGGGCTTGGCATCAAGGGTGGAAAATCCAAAGGGAACACCGGCTTTTTCCAAAAGTGAAGCCTGCTTCAATGCTTTATCGTAGGCTTCTTTCACCCTTGCATATTGTGCTTTGGTAGCGGTGGTGACACTGTCTGATTTTTGATTTTTTATGGCTTTATCATCCGGTACCTGAAGTTTGATTAGGACTGCTGTGCCAGAGCTCTTGATCAGGTCGATAACATTCTCATAGTTATCCAAACCTGCCAATACCAGTTTAAAGCCAAATTCCTTTTGCAAAGCAATAGCTCTCCTGGCTTCCAATTCTGTTTCGGCTTTGAAAATTACCGGAATTTGACCCTGAACCACTGCTGCCATTGCAGTATGAGTAGGGGTCATTTCAGGTCTTTTCACGCCGGCTGTGGAGGCAAATAGTCTGGAATGATCCAATGCGAGGGTGGTATTTTGATACACATCGCGAAACTTGGCTATTACACCGGCTGCGGTCGCAGGATACATTCCTCTTGCTCCTGAAAAATTGGCGGCCAGGGCTGTATTTTCTTGGATTACATTGACCGAACCAGAATTCCCTAAAATCATGATTGCTGCTTTTCCGGGGATCATTCCCCCATCTGGAAGCACTTGAGAAATCGTGAAACCTGCCTTTCTCCAATCATCCACCTGATTTCCGGTGATTGAAAATTGATCTGTAGCCGATCTCCAAGGGGTAATGCCAGCAATCTCGTCGGGTGGATTGGAGGATACAAAATCCTTTGGTCTTTCCGGGTCCTTGGGTTTGGTAATTCCTGCAGAGCTTGCTCCGTCAATGAATCCCGGATAAATAAATAAAGAATCTCCGGCGATGAGCTGTGCTTCTTTTGGAAGTGATAGATTGGGGCCCATTCCGATAATTACTCCCTCACGGAACAGAAGGGTAGCCTTTGTGCCCGGCTGTCCGGGACTTGCAAAAATTGTAGCGTTGGTTATCGCGTAGGTATCGGTAATTCTCCGCTTTCCTGTTGGGTCACTTTGGGACCAAGCAGCATGCGAAAGAAAACCTGATATCAGCAATCCAGCGAATCCTGCTTTCAGAAATTGTCTTTTCATTCGTTTGATGGTTATTCTTCAACAAGCAAGCTAGCAAAAGCAATTTCAGCTTCTAGGAGGATTTATTTTTTGAAACTTTTTTTTTGATTAATGGTCTTAAGCCGGTCATGAAATGCGATAAAGTGCTTGTTATTTACATCTCTGCGTCAATCCTCTTATTTGAGTGGTGAAAATGAATTGGATATTATTCTTTGATGCTATATTTAAGCTAGGATCACCCCCCACACATGAAAAAAATTCTAATAATCGAGGACGACTTGCTTATTTCCAGTTTGGTGCAGTTTAGGCTTAAAAAGGACGGCTACGAAACCCATTTAGTCTGTGACGGCAATGAAGGAATCAAGGCAATTGACGAACTTAAGCCTGACCTGATCATCACTGATGTGATGATGCCTTTTAGAAGTGGAATTGAAATCATCCATTATGCCAAGCAAACCCAACCCGATATACCTATTATAGTATTGAGCTCTCTTGGAGAAGAGGAACAAGTGGTTTTAGAAGCATTCAACCTTGGAGTTGCTGATTTCATACCCAAGCCATTTAATCCCAATGAATTGGCTATCCGTGTCAAACGTGTACTTAAATAGAATCCAATGAAGAGACATGTACGCTGGATTGTCATAGGTTTATTTTCATTGATCACCGGATTAACTCATGCTCAGGAAAACTTGATTCCGGAGGATTCTATTGGATTTCGTGATTTTTTGATCTTGCAAAATGAGATCCCCGGAGTCAGTTTCAGGTTTCAAATTAAGGAGAAGCTAATTTCGGATAGGCTTCTGACTGACAGTCTTTATTTATTTATCAAAACTGACTCGGGTTTTTTATCCAAGCTTTTTTCAGACTTTGGGCAGATCAGGCAATTGGAAATGCCTCTCCATTATGATAGCCTTCAATACAAACTGCACTATTTGGTTTTTTCTGAAGTATCAAGTGTTGCTGCCACGCGGGAATACCTATCAAATCGGATACAAAGCGGAGATCTTTTAGTCCAATTTGAGGAAGTTGCTCCGTCTGATGATTTGGTTTCTCTGGCATCGTACGCGCCATATTTACCCATGCAACGGTTTAAGTTGAGGTTTATTTCTGATTATAAGCTTTTTATAGTCACTGGGGTTATCGCATTTTTCCTGATAATTGCAACTTCTATGATTGTGGCTATGCTTTTTATGAAAGCCAAAATAAATAAGCGGGAAAAGCTCCGCAAGGACTATGATCGGCTAATTATTGACCCCTTAACTTCCTTATTGTTTGAAAAAGAACAAGAAGAAATAGAGCTAATGAAGTTCGACGATATTTATCAGTATTTTCCTGAAGAGATGCTGGCGAAGCCGCTGTATAAGGATGTCCTGATAGATCGGATCATCGGTTTAAATAAAAAAATGAAAGGAGATTTTAAAGAAAAGCTGAAGGCTATCTTTAAAAAACTAAGCTTAGATAAGATTTCTTTGGATTCACTCAGCAGCTCCGAATGGGATAAGGTAGCAATGGGTTTGGTACAAATTAATGAAATGGATTTGGTTGAAGCTTTGCCAAAGGTAAAAGTCCACGCCAATTCCTCAAATTTTCATATCAGGTCACAGGCTGTTGCCACCTTACTTAATTTGTCTGAAAAAGTGGATCTTACATTTTTAAGAGATCAAACTTTTCCGCTATCCCTTTGGCAGCAGATGAATTACCTTCGGATTATCAGATTTGTAAGGCATCAAAAAGATCTCAAACTCCAAATTTTGTTTGATTCCAAAAATCCAAGCATTCGCATTTTTGGATATAAATTGGTCAGTGTGTTGGGGAGGGTGGATTTGATTGAGCACCTGGCAGCCCGAACAGGCGAGGTTTCTGACGAAGAGAAAATCGAAATTTTGGAAGTCTATTCCACCTTGGGAGCCCACATGGAGGTGGGTTTTATCAATGATTGCCTGAAGTCTGAAAATGCAGAATTGTCAATGGCTGCGGCCAATGCTGCCGGATCAATCGGGGATTCAGTTTCAGCAGATATTTTGGTCGGATTGATTGCAGTTGAGACAGATTTCAGAAGAAAACATGGCTTTTTGAAAAGTCTCTATGACTTGGATAGAGACCGCTTTGAACTAGCTACATCCACAAATCCTGAAACAGAAACGATAGAAATCCTAAAACACATTTTAGACCCAATGTTGCAGCATGTATAGCTTTTTGTTTTTTCTCATTTTGGAGATTTTGGGCGTGATATTTTTGGTCCTTAGTTTCTCCGTCATTTTGATTTATTTGATTTTGATGATCCTGAGTGCTCTGGAAATGCGGGATTACCTTCGTAAAAACAGATTTGCTGATTATGGGGACATCATCACCTCACCGATTGCACCTGGCGTGTCCATTCTGGCTCCGGCCTATAATGAAGGCCAAAATATCGTTCAAAATGCGCAAAGCCTACTTTCTCTTCATTATGGAAAATTTGAGGTCATCCTGATAAACGATGGCTCAAAAGATGATACACTTGAAAAACTCATTCATTTTTTTGAGCTGGAGAAGACCCATTATGCCTATAACCCTGAGATTGAAACCAAGCCTGTCAGGGGTGTTTACCGCTCCAAAAACATGTCTTTCCGTCGACTCACTGTCATTGATAAGGAAAATGGGGGAAAAGCTGATGCTTTAAATACAGGAATTAATATTGCCGAACTGGAAATTTTAGCCTGTATCGACGTGGATTGTATTCTCTCAAGCGATTCAATTTCCAGAATGGTTCGTCCATTTATGGAGGAGACCAACCGAAAAGTAATTGCAGTCGGCGGGGTGATCGGCATTGCAAATAATTGCGATGTGCAGGACGGGACTGTGACTACCTATCGCATTCCCGAGTCACAACTTGGAAGATTTCAGGTTATCGAATACTTCCGTGCCTTTTTGATGGGTCGGATGGCTTGGTCCCGCATCAACGGACTGATGCTGATTTCAGGCGCTTTTGGATTTTTCCGTAAGGATTTGGTCAGAAAAGTGGGGGGATATTTTCCAAAGACGGTAGGGGAAGACATGGAATTGATTGTCCGCATGCGAAGGTATATGGAAGAGCAAAAAATACCACATAAAGTCGGCTTTGTACCTGATCCTTTATGCTGGACAGAAGTTCCTGAAAGTGAGGAGATACTATCCAAACAGCGGAACCGATGGATGAGAGGAACCATAGAGACACTTCAACTTCATCAGGCGCTAAGACTCAATCCGAAATATGGTATACTGGGAATGATTTCCTACCCTTTTTGGTCGATTTTCGAAAAGTCCGCCCCTATTCTCGAATCTGTTGGGGTACTTTATACGCTAGTTCTGCTGGTGACGGGAGATTTTAGTGCAGTCTATTTTTTCGCATTATTAGTGATGATGTATTTATTGTCATTGCTGGTCTCATCTTTCAGTGTACTCTATGAGCAGATTGCTTTCAACAATTACAAGGATAAGAAGGATTTGAGAAAATTAATTTGGATGATCATTATTGAGCCTTTTGTAATACATCCGAAAATCGTCCTATGGGGACTTCAGGGTCATTTTGATTTCATTAAGGGTAAAGGCGGATGGGGGTCTATGATCCGAACCGGCTTCAAAAAGGCAGAGGATAAGAAAAATTTAACACCACAATCCACGGGCTGATGAAAAAATTATTTATCGCTGTATTTTCTCTGCTTGTTTCGACCCACTCCTTGATGGCGCAGGATTCATTTGATCCTGACGAACTATTACTTCAAGCAAGAGAGTTGATTTTTTCGAAAAAGTATATTGAAGGAAGAAAAATTGCCTATCGAGCTTTGGATAAGTATCCAAACTACGCTGATATATTGATTTTGGTAGGAAGAAGTTATGCTTGGGAAGGGAAAAATGACTCAGCCAATATTTATCTGGAACGTGCTATAGTGGCCTCTCCAACTTATTCTGACGGGTATGTCGCCTACTTGGATAATTTATTTTGGTCAGAAAATTACACCAAAGCGGATGAGATTCTTGGCCGGGCAAAATCCAGTTTTGGAACTTCAATTCCGGATGAAATCACCTACCGGGAGTCTCGCTTATTTTACTATCGTGAGCTATATAAGGAGGCTTTTGAATTAGTCAATCCCCTCTTTAAAAAGGGCTTCAAAACTGAGGGAATGCTGGGCTACATGAAAAACCTCGAACGGTTCAGAAAGGTCAATGCTGTGGGAGCTACCTATGATTACGATACATTTGAGGGAGCCATTGAACCTTGGCATACTTGGTCGTTCTACGGAAGAACCCGTACAAAATTGACTGGAGCCCTGATCGCCCGCGTAACTCAGTCAGCCAGATTCGATAATTTTGGGACTTTGGTAGAATTGGACGCGTATCCTAGCATCGGGAAAAACGGGTACGCCTATCTTAATGTCGGGGGTTCGGGAGCATCCTTTTTTCCAAAATTCAGATTTGGTGGTTCTTATTTCCATAATTTGGAAAAGGGATGGGAGCTAGAAGGTGGATATCGATATCTCGGCTTTTCGGCTGTCACCCATATCATTACCGGTTCTGTTGGCAAATACACCGGAAATTGGTGGTTAAATCTGAGATTAAATGTGATTCCTGATGCAATATTAGGGGCAAGCACCTCCACACAATTTACGGCTCGATATTATTTCAAGACGGCTGAAGATTTCTTCAGCATTCAGCTCGGTACAGGGGTATCACCGGATGAAGAAACACGGGATCAATCCCAATTGCTCAATTCCTACCGAGCAAGAATTGGCTATCAACAGCTGATTTCTCCAAAGTTTATGATTTATGGATTCACTGGATACAGTCGCGATGAACTGAGTACAGACAATTTTAGAAATAACCTTAATTTATCCCTCGGATTCGAGTACCGATTCTAGGCAGAAGCATTATGAAAGAAGAATTAAAGGGTTTCCTTATTCGGCTTTGGCCACTATTCTTATTGTTTGTGGGTCTTCCACTGTTCAGCTTTGCGATCTGGTATTTATTGCCGGGCAAAAAGCTGGACATTTTGGTCATAGACAAAACTGTGAAAGATCAGAGTTACCAAGAGCATGCTGGACTTTTTTGGAGTTTAAATCATTTGAAATACAAAAAATCTGATGGTGAATTTTATCAGATTGACAAGGATTATTTGGGGTTTTTCCCTACAGGTAAAAAAGATTTTGGCATAAGTAAAGACTTGAAAGGCAAGTCACAGGAGGAAATCCGGAGTATAGTCAGGCAGAAAGATCTTGTTTACATTGCCGACACCTATGGAGTGTATGAAGGTGATTTTTCAGAAAACAAAAAAGAACAAATCACCAAAAAGATTTATGGAGGATTGGACTTTCCCGAACTTCAAATGATTCGGATGGCTAAAGAGGAAGGCAAAGTGGTAGTGGCTGAATACAATTCAATTGCTTCGCCTACGCCAAAAGCAATTCGGACGGAATTTGAAAATCTGATGGGAATCAAATGGACGGGATGGATTGGTCGCTACTTCGATGAATTGGATACCATGGTCAATGGAGATATTCCTGGTTGGATGATCCGGCAATACGAACGTCAACACGAAATTTGGAATCTAAGCGGCCCGGGATTGATTTTCATTAAAGAAAGCGGTGAAATTGAGGCCTTTGTTCATACTCGGGATTATGAAAACAAGATTCCACTTATTCGTACTCAGAAAATTAACAAGCATGGATTCAAACTGCCCGAAGTGGTACCGTATCCAGATTGGTTTGATGTGGTGATGATCGAACGGGACTATCAAGTGATTTCCTATTATGATATTGCTCCCACTTCACAAGGTTTGCAACGGATGAGGAGCATGGGATTACCGAGATTTTTTCCGGCTGCAATCGTCAGGAATTTTAAAAAAGGCAGTCAATACTATTTTTCCGGTGACTATTCTGATATAAGAGGAGACTTTGGGTCCCATCGTTTCTATGGATTGCCTACGCTTTGGCGTGGGCTTTATGTTGCCTCAGATTATACGGATCGTCAGAGTTTTTTCTGGAATTACTACCTCCCTTTAGTTACTCAGGTCTTAGACAAAAGCAAAAAAGAATCCAACTAACAAATTGAAAAACCGCTATCGAATTGGCAAAAGCTTTCTGGTTTGGACCATATAGCTGTTTTTGTTTTTAAATTCCTCAAACTCTCCATTTAGTCTGTTAAGGGCGTCATTGTCTTCAATTGGATCAATATTCATCCCGTCAGAAACAAGGAAAACCTGACCGTCGGAAAGAAAGAACTCTCCGTGAATGTAATCCAGAAGTTGGTTTTTGTTTCGCATCAAGGGCATTGCCAATAGGGATTGGAAGTTTCTTGCGGTGTCCAATACCTGTCCTTGCCAGATAACTTCCTCTGGAAGTGTCACCAAGTTTTGTTTTTCCAGCATGGCCAGGAGCGAAGGGGTAATTTCATAATGACTTGCTACCCCCTTGAAATAATCCCTGCGTTTCAACAAGGGGGAATAAATAAGCAGCGGCACATGAAACCGATCAATCCTGGAGACCATGGGGATTTCGGGAAGCCGGTGATCGCCCGTAATAATGAAGATGGTATTGGAAAACTCAGGACGATTTTTATACGCATTGATGAACAATTTCACTGCATCATCTGCATATAATATGGTCATATAGATGTCCTGATAGGACATATACTCAGAGATTTTTGCATTGCTCAGATTTAGATAATTGCGCAGGTGATTTTGGAGTTTTTCCTGATAAAATTCTCTTTCCGGGACAATGTAAGGATCATGAGAGGTTTGCATTTGAAAGATCCGCAATTGAGGGGCTGTTCGTTCGCTGGGCAGTTTTTGAAGTCCATTAAGAAAAAGATCCTTATCGGGATACCCCCAGGAAAAGCCGCTTTTAGAAGGAGTTTTAGTGAATTGCGGCAGAAAAGTAGATTCATCTTCCAACTGAACTGGCTTTTGGTAGTTTAGGAAATCCGCTACCCGGTCAAAATTTTTGTCAGCACCTATAAAATATCGGGTTTCGTAGTCATTATCCCCCAAAACGCTGAGGAGGGATTGATGATGTGGGAATTCCTGATAGAGTTCGAGGAATCCTTTTTCACCAAAAGGAAGGCCTCCAAATACACCCGGGAGCAGTCCGAAAGTCCGTCCTGTTGAGGACAACGCATTGGTCCAGACAAGGCTGTGCTGTTCAAGTGAATCGAGGAATGGGGTGAAGCTTCCCAGGTATGCATCTCTTCCGGAGTAGGCTTTTCCAAGACTTTCCACAAAAATAAAAACCAAATCAGGAGCCTGGGTCAGACTATCGAAAAATGGGCTTAGAACGTCAGGATAATTGTTCTTATGAAGAAAAGGAAACTCGTCATTGGTAAAATCTTTTTTCACCAACAGATCATCGTTTGTTCCTCGTAGGTAAAAATCAAAATAAAACTCGCCTCCGTACATCCAGTGGTCAAAGGATTCTTCTGTCAGATATTTGGACTTATTCAGTGCAATATTCCGTTTGGTTTCATCGGCATCCAAATTGGAATTTCTGGGAATCAAAGTCATGATCAAAAGTCCGAGAAAAAGAAAGGCGGTCAATCCTGCGTAGAATTTCAGTCCAAACCTGGAAACTTTGATCCCCAGATAAAGTAGGCCCAAAATCAAAGCAATAGCCAAACTTCCAAAAATCAGATTAAGTGTATTTAACTGACCTGAAGCGGATACAGTCAAGACAAGGTCATTCCAATTATAGGCAAAAAGATCTTTTCCGAGCGGCACTAGTGTCTTCGTGAAATAAAATACCAGGCCCAAGTGAGCAATCAGAAAAATGGTCAGTGTTATCTGAAGTAAGATTCGTGCTAAAAGCGCAGAAATAAGACTTAATATTCCATAAATTATAAATAGCAGTCCCAGAAAATAGAACAACCAGCCGGCGTCCTGATATAAACCTGACCAAAGGACTTCAGCGATAGAAAAATTTAAAACATGTGTTTGAAATACCAGAATAACCTCAGCAATTCGAAATAGAATTATCAATCCGGTAAAAATCAGGGCCATACCCCAAAAATTTCTTAAGATGTTCTGAACACGAAGTGGGAGTGTGGAGCGGATTTCAGCCTTTTGGGCCATATTGTGCGGTTAAGTTTTTTGAATATGAGATTTAATATAGGGCAAAACAGGGTATCTTCAGCCGTTATTTCAAATATATGAGTAAATCAGATTTGTTATTGGAGCTTTACTCCAATTTAAGTACAACAGGAGCACTTACCTTTAGCTCCAAAGCCTTAGTCAATAAAATGCTTTCATACACAGATATTGCCAATGCCAAGTTGGTGGTAGAACTTGGTGGAGGGGATGGAAGTATCACACAAGGGATCATAGACAGACTTTCACCCGATGCAGAGCTAATGGTATTTGAAATAAACCGATCTTTTTGTGATGCCATGGAAAAGCAGTTTCCCATGCCGAATGTCCAAATAATTTGTGATTCAGCAGAGAATTTAGAGCTTTATCTGAAAGGAAGAAAAGTGGATTATGTTTTGTCGTCCCTGCCTTTTAGTTTAATCTCCAAGGAGGCTACAGATCAGATTCTATACCATACCAAAAACTCACTCAACGAAAAAGGGAAATTTATCCAGATTTGCTATTCCTATTTGCTAAAAAAACTTTTCGGAAAATACTTTTCAAAAATTGAAACTAAGTTCACTATGCGGAATTTGCCACCTGCTTTTGTCATGATTTGTCATTAAAAAAATGCCTGTGGAAGTACTCCGAACAGCCATATTTGATTTTTGTAGAAGGAGAAAGAAGAAAACATTTTGCCCATCCGAGGTAGTTCGGCAGCTATTTCCGCAGGATTGGGAGCTTTTTATGCCTGATATCCACGAGGAGATGATGCAGATGTACCGTGAAGGACTGATTGAGGTGACTCAAAAGGGTAATCCCATCGACCCTAACCAGAACCCCAGAGGTCCTGTGAGGATTTCCGGACTTGCCAAACCAAAGTGATTACCCTGGTGTTATCCCCTAAATTTAATCCCCATGAACTTAGAACAAGCACTTCCAAAAACAACTATTGAAATTACCGACGGCTTTGAGCTGATTACCCTTGGTGCAGGTTGCTTTTGGTGCACCGAAGCTGTTTTCCAGCGATTGGAAGGGGTGGAAAAAGTCATTTCAGGATATGCAGGGGGGATTATTCCCAACCCTACGTATAAGCAAATCTGCACCGGGACGACCGGACATGCAGAGGTTATCAATGTTTATTTTGACCCAAAGAAAATCAGCTTGGAGAATTTACTTGAAGTTTTTTGGGCAACACATGATCCCACTACACTCAACAGACAGGGAGGAGATGCAGGGCCGCAATACCGCTCGGCTATTTTTTATCATAATGAAACTCAAAAGGAAATTGCTTCAAAACATAAAGCTGAACTGAATGGCAGTAAGGTTTTTGACAATCCTATCGTGACTGAGATTACCGCATTCACCAATTTTTATCCGGCTGAAAATTACCACCAGGACTATTTTAATCTGAACGGAATGCAGCCCTATTGCCAGTTTGTAGTCCGCCCAAAAGTTGAAAAGCTGAAGAAGTATTTTGGGGAGAAGTTAAAAAAGTGAGTATAGGGCAGGGAAAGGGTGTCTGGGGTCTGGAGAAAGAATGGAAGTGTTTTTTAAAGATCTGGTTTTAATAATATTGGCAATTCAAAAATCCATTCTTTACATTCAATTAACCTAAGGAGGGATTTAGTTCGCCAAAAAGGACTACTTTTGTAGAATTTAACCTTTTTAAAAAAATAGAATGAAACGAACCAGAGCACAAGAGTCCAGAGCAGCCATTGAGCGATTGTACATTACGATGCGCCATCTTTTTAACAGAGGTAGCTACAAGCCATTGGGTGTTTCCGGTGAAGGACTTATCAGTGCACTGATGACTTTAAGTCCGGAGATTTATGGTTTGGTTACCGATTCCGAAAAGTTGGAACTCGATGGATTGCTCTATGTGATGGAGCGTCTGCCCAGAGGGATTGAGGAATGCCGCTACGTACGCTTGATTAGTCGTGAGGGGTATGAAACCTCTCATTTGACACCACTCATCCCGGCCAAAAGAAAGCGTAATTGCTATCGATTGGATCATCAGATTATGTACGTGGAGATGACCCGTGGTCGGTCTGACATCTACGATATCCTGACTCACCTTACATTCCTATACATCGAATCCCAAAAAATTCTGCGAAACAGCACCGACCCAAAAGGTAGACTTTCTTCCAATTGGACCATGCTGGCTGATTTTGTGAAAAAAGAACAGGATGGGGAGGAGTTTGACAAAGAATCTGCCAGTGCTTATTTGAGTCATTTGATCGGAAGAACTTTTGAGGAGACCCGAGACGCAGTAGATAAGTTTGAGAGTAGCAGTAATTCAAACAGTCTTTTTTCCATCGTGTATTACCTCGGGAAACTGGCCATGGATGAAGCGACAGAAGGATTGGATCGTGAGATAAGCTTCTCTGCGACCTTGCGAGAGCGAGTGGGGCATCACGTCTATGGAGAACTTTGGGCAGACCGAATCAAGGAAACACTACTGAATCTGGATCTGCTTAAACGTCCGATTCATATCATCTCAGCCAATCTTCACAGCGTCCTGAATACCATCTATGGTCATCAGGCATTGGGATTGAAGTCATATGAGGAAATCGAGCAGGTAGTGATGGATATTTCTGTCAAAGCAAAAAATAACCACGGAAAGAAAATTCGTGATTATGCGGAGAAACATGGATTCATCGATCTTCCTGACGAGTCAGGTACAAATATCGGAGCACAGATCATTGATACGGCCTGGCTTGAAAAATCGACCTTAATCCCTGGTGTTGCCCTTCCGGAAGAAAAAGAAAAGCGTCCGGTTTTCGTGGTAATGGATTATGCTTTTGGGGAGCAAGCCTATGAGTGCTTTGACGAATTATTGAAAAAATATAATGTGGGCGAAAAGGAGTATTCGCTGAATGTCATTTCGACTTCCATTATGGGGAAAGCAGGAATTTTACACGGCGGAAAAGGAGACTTAATGGTTCCGGATTCACACGTGTTCGAAGGAACTGCCGATAATTATCCCTTCAGGAATGAGCTGAAAAAAGCAGACTTCGAAGGATATGGTTTGGGAGTCTATACCGGATCAATGGTAACTGTCTTGGGTACATCCCTGCAAAACCGGGATATCCTCACCTATTTCATGAAGTCCTCTTGGCATGCCGTGGGACTGGAGATGGAAGGGGCGCATTATCAAAAAGCCATCCAATCCGCTTCCAAGATCCGAAAAAGCATCCGCTCCAATGTAAAAGTGCTCTATGCCTATTATGCCTCGGACAACCCACTGGAGACGGGAAGTACTTTGGCCTCGGGAGCTTTGGGAATGGAGGGCGTTCGCCCAACTTACCTGATCACTTATAAAATTTTGGAAAAACTGTTTGGTTAAGCCCTTTAAAAGAGAATTCTAACTATTTAAAAAAGCGGTAGCCAAATTTTGGCTACCGCTTTTTGCTTTCATTAAACTCAAGGCTTTTCCACTCGAGTGGAATGAAGCATATCCAATCGCCACCCTGCATTGGTTTTCACTGCTGTGGCACTTTCCAGCCACTTGATTTCACGGATCACTTCTCCATCCCGGGTGATCGTCGCATAATTCCAATAGCCCACCCAAGCCCGATTTCCTTCTACTTTGGTCTGAATAAATTCAAAACGATTGGTTCGGGTAGGAGGATTGGGATTGGCCTGAGCCCGAGTCAGGTAGTTTTGGATAAAAGCCATATCCCAAATTTCCCCCTGCTCGAAGAGTAAGAAATCAGGGGTGTAGAAATTTGGAAGCAAGTCTGAATTGAACTCTGAAAAGATCCCATCAAAGGAATCCTGAATCAGTTGTTGCACTTGCTTTTCATCGGATGGAATTGCGTTTTGAGCGAAAGCAGCTGTGTTTAGTAGAAGGAAGAGTAGGAGATAGACAGTTTTCATAGGAAAGGGGATTCGATTAGTAAAAGCTTCAATCTCTTTGGAGGATTTTCCCAATCAATAGCCTGCATTCAAAGGAGGAGGACCATCAGGAACAATTCCTTTATAGACATAATCTCCTTTTCTGGCTTTGAATTCCGCTTTGATTTCGTTTCGGAGGGTTTCGTTTTGGTAGAGATCAACCATAGTCATGGCAAGTGCTTTGGCTGCGTAACCCATCCCTTTGTGCCCGATGGACATTCCTCCCGAGGCTACCACCGCCCAGGAATGCCAAGGTGTGCCGTTTGGTGCCGTGGTCGCGGTCATACGAATCGTGGGTACTACCCAACTCACATCACCGACATCGGTACTTCCTCCCATGCTGTGTTCCAATGTCTCTTCCAGTGGTTTGATGACTGATACCAGCCCGATCTGAGGTTTTCCGGTAGCTTCCTGAATCTTTTTGGCGAATGATTGCTCTTCCTCGGTGTAGGTGATTGGCCCAAGTGCTTCCAGATTGGTTTGCATAGCAACTGATCCGCTTCGGTTTACCAAAATCTCATGCACGCCAGAGACCAAAGTAACCTTGTGGCTGACATTGGCCAAAATTGCTGCCCCTTCTGCCATTTTCTCCACCTGCTTCCAGACAGGCATTAAGCCTTCTCGACTGGTATCTCTTACCCGTACCCAAAGTCTGCTATAGTCCGGCACCACATTGACTACCTGACCTCCGTCCTGAATGTGGTAGTGCATTCTCACGGTTGGTTTGACGTGTTCGCGGAAATAGTTGATTCCGTTGGTATAAAGTTCCAATGCATCAGAAGCAGAACGACCATTCCATGGATCAGCGGAAGCATGAGCGGCTTGACCGTTGAATTCTACTATAAAATCAACCAAAGCCAGACCTTTTTGAACGTCGGTTTTGGTTTGATCCTCAGGATGCCAATCCATCATGATATCCACATCATCCATCAGTCCAGCCCGAAGCATCCAGAGTTTGCCAAAGAATTTTTCCTCAGCAGGAGTTCCATAGAATCGGATGGTCCCTTTGATTTTTCCGTCGGCAATGAGATCCTTTATCGCTCCTGCGGCACTGAGTGAAGCCACACCAAATAGATTGTGACCGCAACCGTGCCCGGGGGCATCTTCATGAAGTGGGCTTTTAAAAGGAACTTTGTTCTGTGAAAGACCGGGAAGTCCGTCAAACTCTCCCATAATACCGATGATGGGGCTACCCGAGCCGTATTCTGCCACGAATGCCGTTGGGATTTCCCCTACGCCACGAGTCACCTTGAATCCGAGTTCTTCAGCATAGGCAGAGAGGGCTGCTGAAGACTTGACTTCTTGAAAGGCAATTTCTTCGAAAGCCCAAATTTGATCGCTAAGCTCAGTCATTGCAGCAAATCGGGATTCGATGGTGAGCTGGACAGTTTGCTTTAAGGGATTAGGCTTTGTTGTATTTTTTTGGGCAAAAAGGGGAGAAGTAGCGCTGATAAATGCCGCAGCTATTACTAAATAGCGTTTTTTCATGATGATTGGTGGTCTTGTAAGGTTTTATAGGGATAAGATAAGCATGGATTTGGAATCTGAGAAAGTTTTCTGCCAGTCCTGGAGTCATTCTTTTAGAAATGAAGGTAGTGAGTCATTGGAATAGCTATTTTTACAGCTGAGTGAATGTCAAAGCTCAGGTAATTATAAACCGTAAATCCAACTCATGAACTTCCATTATTTATCCGATTTTTCAGAAATGAGCAGAAAGGGTTTCGAGCTAGTCAAAGCTGAAATCGACAAAAAACCTGATTTGCTTTTCTGCGTCGCAAGTGGTGGGTCACCTTCCGGACTTTATTCCGAAATGAAAACTTTTCAAGATCAAAATCCCGATTTCTGTTCTAAACTCAGAGTAGTAAAATTGGACGAATGGGGAGGTTTGGAGGTAGGGTCGACATTTACTTCTGAGCATGATGTGCAGAGTAAGTTTATCCAGCCATTGGGGATTTCCAAAGATCGGTATTTGACCTTTGACCCATTTGCAGCAGATCCTGAGGAAGAATGCAAGCGGATGAAGGGTGAATTACGGCTATCAGAAATTGACATTTGCATCCTTGGAATAGGAGTAAACGGGCATATTGCACTAAATGAACCAGCTGAAATCCTGCAATCCGGTTTTCATATTGCGCAGTTGGCCGAAAGCACGTTGAATAATGGGATGATTAAATCACTAAAGCAGCTGCCGACTTTTGGGATGACGATGGGAGTGGGGGAGATATTGAGGTCTAAAAAAATTCTGCTGTTTATCTCAGGATCGGGAAAGAAAGCTGCTTTTGAGAAATTGTTGAACGAGGAAGTGAGTACCCAATGTCCGGCATCACTGCTTTGGCTTCATCCGAATGTGGACGTTTTGGTAGATAAGCGTGTGATTTAAAAATTTTGTTGATGGTGTAATTTTTTGCCAGAATAAAAGGCAAATCAATAGACTTGAGCCAATAATGTCAGACAAAAGCGATCAAAAATCAGTAAGCGTGATGATTTTTCCTTCATTTTGAAAAATTATTTCTTTGAAATTGAACCAGATAAGGGATGGGTTCCAAAAATATTCAAACCATATATTGCATGGAAAGAGCAAATACCTACCTTTGCATCACTTCAAACGAGAAGGACAAAAAACGGAGTGGTAGTTCAGCTGGTTAGAATGCCTGCCTGTCACGCAGGAGGTCGCGGGTTCGAGTCCCGTCGACTGCGCCATTAGTTTTATATATTTCGATTTTCGGGAGTTTAGCTCAGTTGGTAGAGCGCTACCCTTACAAGGTAGATGTCACAAGTTCGAGTCTTGTAATTCCCACCATAGTTGTGCAGTCGTAGTTCAGTTGGTTAGAACGCCTGCCTGTCACGCAGGAGGTCGCGGGTTCGAGTCCCGTCGACTGCGCCACCCTCACCTTTTATTTATTTTTTCCCTATTCTTATTCTCATTCATCCCTTCAATAATCGACATTTAAAGTTATCAATCCATTCTGCTATAATGAACAACCAAGAAATATTTTCGGATTGTATCAATGCAAAAAAATATTACACAAATCACTATTAAAAGATTACTGCCTCTGCTATTAAGTTTGATGCTATTGAGTATTATCGTTATTGGCTTAAACTTTCGTTCACTCGTTTTGATGAGTATGGAAGAGCATATTCTTTCCATTGCACAGATGACTAAGGCTAGTTTAACGGCCCATATGAAAGCAGGCATGATGGAAAGACGTGCTTATTTTCTCAATGAAATAGCCGAAGTTCCTCATGTCAAAAGCCTTATGATCATCCGTTCCAATGAAGTAAATGAACAATTTGGCAATAGCTCTAGTGGTGAAAAAAAAATGGATCCCTACCTAAATGGTATTCTTCAATCCAAGGAACCCTATTTTACTATGACAGAGTGGGATGAAAAAGCGACCATGCGTGCTGTAGTCCCTTATATTGCTACGTCTAAAGGAAATCTGAACTGCTTACAATGCCACCATGTCCCGGAAAATACCGTACTCGGCGCTATCGACATTGAGCTAGACATAACGGAGTATCGAAACGGGGCGTGGACGTATCTGCTGATTCTCTTTGGGATTATCTCTTTCTTTACCATTGCGATTATCTTCAGTACTTCTCACGTAATTGAGCAATTTGTACGTAAACCGTTACTTGAACTGATACAGCTGGCCAAAGCAGTATTTTTCCGTACTGATCTCAAGGGACATACAATGTTTCAGAGTGAAGAATTCACCGAGGTGGCTTCACAGTTTCTAAAATTTGGCGAGGAGCTCAAGGAGCGCGAAGCGAGAATCGAACAAAGAACGATAGAGTTTCAATCATTGAATAACGAGATCGATACTACGCTTAAAGAAACGCTATTCGCAATGGGCGAGGCAGAAGAGAAACGTTCCAATGAAACACACAATCATACGAGGCGTGTCGTAGAATATAGCCGTCTACTTGGGGAACTTGTGGGACTGGAAGAGTTGGAGATCGACCTGCTGACAACGGCGGCCCCATTGCACGATATCGGCAAAATCGGAATTCCTGATTCTATACTGTTGAAACCAGGAAAGCTGGATAAAGAAGAGCGCGCAATCATCGAAATGCACGCAACGATAGGGTATGATATTTTAAAACACTCCGAGCGCAATGTATTACAAACTGCTGCAATAATTGCCCATGAACATCATGAAAGATGGGACGGTTTAGGTTATCCGATGGGAATAAAAAGGGAAGAGATACATATATTTGGACGCATTGTCGCCATTGCAGATGTGTTTGATGCATTAGGAACAAAACGCGTTTATAAAGAAGCTTGGCCTCTAGAGGAAGTGCGAGAGTATTTTAAACAAGAACGGGGAAAAGCCTTCGATCCGCAGTTAGTAGATTTACTTGTACAACATTATCATCAATTTGAAGCGCTTTACAATATACATTATAATGATGAAATGTTATGAAACTTAACCGCATACTTCTTAGTTTGTATCTTTTAATATGGATTTTTCTCAGCATTGACCCCTGGTATCGTGAAGACTGGCTATTGGAAAATCTCTTAGTCTTTATTGCACTGCCGATTCTAATCTGGAGTGATCGCCGTTTTGGTTTTTCAAACACAAGTGTGTGGATGCTCTTCATCTTTTTTGTGTTGCATGGAATCGGTGCGCACTATACCTACAGTGAGATGCCGTGGTTCTCAACGATTACAGAGTTTTTCGGGTTTGAACGCAATCATTACGATCGGCTCATCCATTTTTTATACGGATTCTTATTATTTCTTCCGTTCTACGAATTCTTCATCACCTTTCAAAAATCGAAACGGACTACTCTGCTTTTCACCTTTCTTTTTCTCGTTGCTTCTTCGGGAGTTTATGAAGTGATCGAATGGATAGCAACCGAGATGACCCATGCGCAACTCGGTATGGCATTTTTAGGCACGCAGGGAGATGAATGGGATGCTCAAAAAGATATGAGTTGCGGACACTTGGGGAGTTTACTGGGACTTTTATTCTGGTATCGTAAAAAGCACCTATAAATTCTATATTTATCCCTTTTAGGTTAAAGCTTTTTAGCAACCGTACCTTTTGGATGATGATACCATCCCGGATCGGTGTAATCGTCTTTAAGCTGATTACGGCGTACTTTGACGACCGTAAACATCCCCCCCATCTCGATCGGACCGAATGGCCCACGACCCGTCATCATCGGCAACGTATTTTCAGGAAGTTTCATCCCCATTTCCACCATATCACTCATCTCCGCCATCCCGTTTTTGCCCATCGGCATGTACATATAGTCCGGCATAAGGTCACTGATTTTTTCGGTTAGATCGTCTTGTTTCACACCAATCATATTGGGAACACTGTGTCCCATCGGTCCCATTGTATGGTGTGATTTATGACAATGAAATGACCAATCTCCCTCTTCGGTCGCGACAAATTCAAATGCCCTCATTTGCCCCACCCCAACATCAACAGTCACTTCAGGCCACCGTGCACTTTTAGGAACCCATCCCCCATCGGTGCAGGTCACCTCAAACGGATGGCCATGCATATGAATCGGATGGTTTGTCATCGTTAGATTACCGACACGGATACGGACGCGATCCCCTACACGTACATTCATCGAATCGATCCCCGGAAAAGTACGTGAATTAAAGGTCCAGAGGTTAAATTCGGTCATTGTCGAGGGATTTGGGGTATACGTACCGGGGGCTACATCATAGCTCGCTAACAAAAAACAAAAATCACGATCAACACGGTGCTCTTTGGGGGTTTTCGGATGGATAATAAACATCCCCATAGAGCCCATCGCCATCTGCACCATCTCATCGGCATGTGGATGGTACATAAATGTCCCGCTTTGGCGGAGCGTAAACTCGTACACATAGGTCTCGCCCGGTGCGATTTGTGGCTGGGTGAGTCCTCCTACCCCATCCATACCATTGGGCAGGATCAACCCGTGCCAATGTATCGTCGTATGTTCGGGAAGTTTATTGGTCACGATGAGTCGTACAAGGTCTCCCTCCACTGCTTCGATAGTCGGCCCTGGGGAAGTGCCGTTGTATCCCCAGCAGTTTACGACCATTCCGGGCGAAAACTCACGTACGACCGGTTCAGCGATCAAATGGAACTCTTTGACCCCCTCTTTCATCTCGTAAGGAAGACTCCAGCCGTTTAGCGTCACGACAGGATTGTAGTTTTTCCCCTCTTTAGGGGTGATAAGGGTAGCAGGAGACAATACGCGTTTAGGATTTTTCACGAGAGTGAGCTGCCGTTTTTGAGGCGGTATTTCACAATGACTTTTTTCTTCCGCATGTATGCTGGAGGTAAGTGCTGCGTGAGCTATCAATGCGGCACCCAAACCTAGAAAATCGCGTCTATCGTGTCCCATTAGAGTTTCCCTCCTATCGTATATTCTAAATCGGCTTGAGCCTTTTGATACTCTCCCAGTGCATCGAGGGATTCCATCTTTACCTCACCTGCACGACGCTGATCTTCAAGCAGCTCATAAATACCATCCAGCATCCCGTTGTAAAAAAGCTGTGTCTCCCCTAAAATCTGCTGATTTGTTTTTACGATCACCTCATCATATTCATGGGCGATATCATAACTATAACGGAGTTGTGCATACCCTTCACGTACCTCGGAGCGGATATTGACCGCCGTTTCATAAAGATGATGAACACTTTGGTTGTAGAGTGTTTGAGCCTTGCTCACGCGCCCTTGTCCGAAATCAAAAATAGGAATCGGGATTTTGACACCAAACGTATTAAACCGTTTTTCATCGGTTGTTTTTTCACTTTCCACTGAAAGGTCAACGTCACTGAGCAGCCGTGTATTTTCACTGTATCCGAGTTGCTTAGCAGCGTAATCAACCCCCTTGATAGCAGCAGCCATATCAAGACGGTTGGAAATCGCCATTTTTTCCAAACCAACGTCTGAGGTGATAGGGGAATTAAGCTTTAAAGGCTGCGTACTGAGAAAATAGTGTGTTTGTTCCCCATATAATCCCAATGTTTTATTCAAAGCTTCACGTGCCGTTGCGTTTTGACGAGCCAGCTTGATCGACTCTATCCGCGTATGTTCATAACTGTCTTGTATTTTCAACATATTACGTTTCGAGAGATTTCCGGCAGTGTATTGACGCACAGCTAACTGGAGCGTAGCTTCATGTGATTTTAAAATCGAACGGTATAGTGTCACTCTCTCTTGGGCTAGACGTGCATCAACATAGCTCTTCTTTGCATCTCTTACCGTACGTAAGACGGTATCACCGACACGTGCTTTTGTCTCTTCGAGTGCCAATCCCCCCAACTCACGACGTAAAGGAATCCAAAGAAGATCCAAAAATGCCACTTCAATACTCAATGTCGAGGTGGTAACGCCGCTGCTTCGTCCCACACTGTAACCTAAAAGCGGATTACGCATCAATCCAGCCTCCAGCAACTCACTCTGAGAAATGCCAATTTCTCCGTAGGTTTGTTGCAATGAACGATTATTGAGTAATGTAATACGCACAGTATTCTCTTCATTCAACGGTTGAGAAAGAAGTATTTTCACACTCTCATCGACTTTTGCAGCTTCTTGCGGAGTTTTAATCCATTGAAGGTTCTGCGCCCCGCGCATTGTCGCCATTTGATTCACCGAGTCAAATACTTCATTCTGAGAAAGTGTCGAACAACCAGAAAAAATGATGAATGAACCGAATACTACGCTGAGATTTCTAATCATTGTGCGCGTCCATACCCTGTTGTGTTTTGATCCTCTTTTTGAACACATCCCTCTTCAACGACATCCACTGCAGGTACCGGCGGAACATAGACGCTTTTGCCCTGCAATGCATCCGGAGAAGTAGGTATCATTTTCACCTCATTCGCATCAAGGCTCATGATCAGTGTTAAAAAAACCATGATAAAACGGCTCATTTATTAATCTTCACAATAATATTTTTGCCCTCTTTTTGGACAAATTCAAAATTAACTCTATCGCCAACTTCCAATGGATGAGTGAGGTCATGATCAATTACTTCAAATTGCATATTCATAGATGGCCATTTCAAGACAGGAATCGGGTCGTGAAAAATACGTACACTTTCGTGATTATCCGCGATTGATTTAACCGTTCCGCTTGCATGAACCGTTTGTTCCGTTACCGTTGCAGGGGAAGAATGGTCATGATGTTCATCTCCCATTGCCGATGATATAGTGACAAATACCAAAAGTGCATAGCATACAGTACTCAAAAAATTTCTTTGCATAATAAACTCCTCTTTACTTACTTAAAGCAGTTTATCATATACCCCATCATTATTATTTAATCAAATAATAACGATGTTAATACCAATTCTTACGCCTCTGCCGAATAGGCTTTTTGGGCTTGATTGACAATACTGAGTGATTTAAAAGCCGTTACGCCGCTTTGCGCATTTCCATCCGCCAATGTTCCCAACGAAACTGTTATTCCAGAACCTGTTGTCGGAGCAATTTTTCCTTCAGTCAAACTTGCTTTTTTATTCTCTACCACTGGAGACTCTTGAGGTTGCTGCTGTTCAACCGCTTTCGATGAAACAAGATGACCGACTTGAACCGGTTGAGAGTAAGGGGATTGAAAAATATAAGAACTTATTTGCATCTTACACCTCCATTTTTTATAACTATAATCCTCTCTTTAGAAAACTTCCCTTAAAATAGGGAATTACTTCCAAAGGAACTCACATGACTATTCTCCTCATTAGTATCGGGGCACTTGTCCTGATCGCCATTTTGATGTATAACGTCCTCATTGGTAAAAAGAATCAGGTCGAAAACATCTTTGCCGGTGTGGATACGGTTCTTAAAAAACGGTTTGACCTCATCCCCAACCTCGTTGCATCCATTTCTCAATATATGGAGCATGAAAAATCAACCCTCGAAAAAGTGACCGCACTTCGTGCAGAAGCGATGAAACCCGGAATCAGCGACGCTCAAAAAATTTCTCTCGATGCAAAGCTCACTACCGCACTGGGTGCAATTAATTTGGCTATGGAAGCCTATCCCGACCTCAAAGCCAATGAAAACGTCATGCATTTACAGCGTTCACTCAATGAAGTCGAAGAACAAATATCCGCTGCACGCCGTGCCTACAACCAAGCGGTTACCGATCTAAACAATGCGATCGAAATGTTCCCGACCAATTTGATGGCGGGATGGATGGATCTAAGCCGCCGCGAGGTGTTTGAAATAATAGTCACCGAGCGTCAAAACGTTAATGTCAATGATTTATTCAATCGTTAATCATATAGTATGAAATCGACCTCGGAACTCACCGATTTTTATTACAAAGAGCTCTATCCAAGTCTCAGCGAATTAGAGAAAACGCGTACTCAAATCCTCTCACAGCTCAAATGGTATGGAGGAATGGGCGTCTTCGTATTTCTTCTCACCGCACTGTGGATGGGAAAAAATTTTGGTCTTCTCCATCCTCTTATGATGGGTATCGTGATCGGTTTTATTACTATTGCAGGAATGACCTATCGTTTTATGATAAAAGGCTATGCCGAGGATTTTAAAGAAAAAATCATCACTCCCCTTATCGGTGCGATTGATCCTCACCTCCTCTACAATCCCAGTTTTATGATTTCACAGCATCTCTTTGAACGATCACAGCTTTTCAACCACTCCGTCGACCGCTACAGCGGCAATGATTATGTCAAAGGTTCCATTGATAGTATTCCCATCGAATTCTCTGACGTCCATGCTGAATATCAAACGAAAGATTCAAAAGGACGTACCCAGTGGCATACCCTCTTTCGTGGATTGTTTCTTGTTGCCGAATTTAACAAACACTTCAAAAGTAAAACAATTGTTCTGCCTGACCAAGCGGAAAAAAGCTTTGGTTCACTTATCGGCGGATGGCTACAATCCATCAACTTTTCCCGCGATGATTTAATCCGTCTCGATAACCCCGAATTCGAAAAGCATTTTGTCGTGTACGGCAACGATCCTATCGAAGCACGCTATATTCTCAGCCATTCGATGATGAAACGAATTTTAGATTTTCAGCGCAAACTGACCCATCCACTCTTCATCTCATTCGTCCATAATCATATTCACGTCGGAATCGGAACCAAAAAAGATTTGTTTGAACCCGCAATTCTAACGTCGCTATTGGATTATAAACAAGCGATGGAGTATATCAATACGTTACGTTATACCATTGGAATTATCGAAGAGCTGAAACTGAATGAGAAGCTGTGGAGTAAAGAGTAATCAGCGGATTATTATTCGAAAAATGCACCATCAAAATGGGTCAAAATCTTTTCGTCTTTAGTGAGCAGTGGATAATCCCGCACCATCGCATTCGCAACGATAAGACGGTCAAACGGATCACGAGTCCACTCTAACGATAAACTTTTTTTGATAACATCAAACATCTCTACCTCATCAACCCGTAAATCAATCATCGCATTCAAATCACCTAGGATATTATGAGGGGTATCAGTAATTCGACCAATTTCCTGCAAATATTTCAACTCCATCATAACCATCGGTGAAATCAATAAAATAGTAGCATTCTCAATCGCGTCAAGTGCTTTTTTAGAAAACTTCTCCAACTCTTTTTGTCGAAGCCATACGATGATATGAGTGTCTAAATAAAGGGTTTCCATTCGCCCTCCCATGATGTGTTCATCAGTTCATCATCACTGCATGATATAATTTTTTTGGGTTGGATTGCTTTGAGACGGCTTTTTTTATGCTCAGGAACAATCATTAAAATCTGTCCATTCCGCTTCACTTCTAACGGTTCTTTGGTTTCAATTACAGAGTCGAGTAAATTATAGAGATTTTCTCTCAACTTTGAGGGTGTTATTGTCATGATTAATCTCCTAAATAAAAGTATTATAGCACAAACGTACGTTTAAAATTAATATCGTACGATAGATATTTAACTTTTCACTACATGGAATTCTATTTTATCCAGTGATATCTCTTTCTTACTGACCATATCAAATACACCATCGATATCTCTTTCTTGTACATTATTATATTGACCGATATACCCTTGTAAAACGGTAGTTTCTGTAAAATAATATTTTTTTCCAGCAATAGTCAAATAAGAAGAGGGGTGCTTCAAAGATATCTCATTTGGGACATGGACAGCAACAAATCCATGATCTTTTGTCGTCACCAATACGCACTTATATTTTTTTTGTAAGAGTAACGTCGCCAATAAAAATGATTTTTCATCACAATCCCCTCCATTTTGATTGATAACATCCGATGGATTTCGATTATCTCTACTCTCTTTGTAGGGGATTCTAAGAACATATTGATAGGCACGATCTATTTCACAATATTCATCACCACTGCAACCTTTTATAAGCATATCTACAATAGGTTTCATTTCATTATGTTCATACACATCGTATTTAAAAAATCGATCATGAATTTTGACCATTCCACACCTTTTACAATACTCCGCATCTGTTTCTGGTGGTACATTCGCCTTGGCATATAGGGAAAATGCAATCATCCCGGCTACTGTGTATAACCCTATACGATAGAGAAGCCGTTTATTGATCATTGCCATATTAAACACCTCTAGTCAGTTTTCTTTTCAACATTTCTTCCCAGTGCATTGTAAAGTTTTTCGAGCCTCTCCCCTGTCCCCTCGATAGTAAATTCTGCCCCTTTTTCACCAAAATCTTTTGCAACAATCCGAATGTTCTGCTGTGTACATTCATATTCGACCATGGATACATACGAGTAATTACATTCAATTTTTTGGACAAAGAGCTTTTCATACGGATACAAAACTGCTTGTCCGTATACCGCATTCGCCGCCTCAGCGTATGCACGTACCAATCCGCCCGGCCCAAGCTTCGTTCCGCCGAAATAGCGTACCGTAATAATTGCAGCATTTACGAGATCATGCCCCTGTAATACCGAAAGTGTCGGTTTGCCCGATGTCCCTTTGGGTTCGCCGTCATCACCCGCATATTCGACGATCTGATCAAACTCGTTGAAATATCGAAAAGCACTGACAAAATGAACTGCTTTGGGGTGTAAACTGCGCAGACGCTTCATCTCCTCTTCATACATGGATATTGGCATACAAAAAGCAATAAATTTTGATCCCTTAATCTCTATAGAATCTGTAGATATTTTACTAACACTCACCATAACACACCCTTTTCTGATTCTATTTGTACTCTCAATAGGGTTAATATCCCCTAAAAATCAAGATTGATTAAATTTTCACCAATGCATCGCTAAAAGATGCGCTAAAATTTTTGAAATGAGACGTTGGAGCTGCTAATGAGAGCAGGTAATACCAAGGTACTCATTATTTTCGCTACAATTTCCAGATGAAATTTTCCCCCCAACAATCACTGTTCCGATGGTACGAAACGAACGGTCGTCATGATCTGCCATGGCGGATGACAAACGATCCTTATCCCATCTATATCAGCGAAGTCATGCTTCAGCAAACGCAAGTCAAAACGGTACTGGAACGATTCTATTTCCCCTTTTTAGAGAAATTTCCAACACTTAGTGCTTTAGCCGAAGCCGATGTAGATGATGTGCTGAAAATGTGGGAAGGGCTAGGATATTATACTCGTGCCCGTAACCTCCACGCTGCATCCCGCCTATGCAGCGGAGAACTCCCAAAGAGTGCATCAGAGTTGATGAAACTTCCTGGAATCGGACAAAGCACGGCCCACGCCGTTGCCGCCTTTGCTTACCGAGAAGCACTCCCCATTATGGATGCCAATGTAAAGCGGATACTTCACCGCTATTTTGCATTTGAGGAACGTAATGATAAAAAGCTCTGGGAGTACGCCTATACCCTCTTTGATCCTGCTCATCCGTTTGAATACAATCAAGCAATGATGGATGTGGGCGCAACCATTTGTTATCCAAAAAAACCGCTTTGTGGACTTTGCCCGTTCGAGGATACATGCCAAGGAAAAAGCTCTCCCCTCACCTATCCTTCGCCCAAAATCAAAAAAATAAAACCGATTCGAGTCCGAAATATTATCGTGTATCAAAAAGAAAATACCTACGCACTCATCCAACGACAAACACGATTTTTATCGGGGTTATGGGGATTTTATGAAAGTGAAGAGTTACCCGATACACGACTAAAAGTCTTAGGAGAAGTTACTCAACACTACAGCCACTTCACCCTGCAGGCTGATGTTTTTTTGTGCGATGAGAGCTCTTTACCCGAAGGATATGAGTGGTTTAGCTTGGAAGAGATGACTACGTTATCCCTCAGCCGAGCAGATCATAAAGTTATAGCGCAAATCGCTCAGGATCAAAAAACGTCTCATCACTGATATGACCGAATGCCGAGTTAATCGAGACAAAAAGGTCAGGGTATTTTTCTTCCATCTCTCCTAACATCACTTTCATAGAAGCACGGGCATGAGGCATTTTAACATCAAACCGCATCGACGGACACGCTTCGTCTCCAATGGTCGGCATTTCGTTCTCAATGGCACATGCAGCAAGCTGACGTTCGCGTAGCTGAATCAATGGACGGATAACGATGAGACCGTTTCCTGCTTTGTATTTCGGTGCAAGGGCACGCAAATGGCCGTTATAGATCATATTCATAAAAAAGCTCTCTGCCGCATCGTCGAGATGATGTCCAAGGGCTACCTTATTACATCCGTTTTCAAGTGCTGCACTGTAAAGTGCTCCTCGTCGCATACGGGAAAAAAAACTGCAAAATGACGAATTTTGACGAATTTTTTCTCCCGCAATTTCGTAGGTATTGGTCTCATGGATTTTATGCGGTATCCCATAGGCTGCACAGTGCGCGACTAACGCAGATAAATCTTCCCCCATCCCATACGTTACCGTCACGGCAATAAGCTCAAATTTAAACGGAGCACGACGTTGTTGTTCCATCAGAGCATGGATCATTGTAAGCGAATCTTTGCCGCCGCTCAGACCCACGAGGATTTTATCCCCCTCTTCAATCAGATTGAACGCAGCGTTCGTCTGCCCGATTTTACGCATAATTTTTTTACTAAGATTAATGGCCAATGCGTTTTACCATCTCTAAAATAAAGGTAGCACTGACCGCTGCCGAACTTTTCAAGAACGCATCAAAATCTTCGCTCGCTCCCCCATCAGCTGTATCGCTGATAGCCCGTAAGACGAAAAACGGAACATCGAAATTCTGACATACACACGCCACACTTGCACCCTCCATCTCTAGGGCATCGGCATTAAATGTTTGTTGTATCCACGACTTTCGCTCACTGCTGGCAACGAATTGATCCCCTGTAGCAATAATCCCCTCATACAACTCAATACCCATGTCGACGGCAACTTCAGAGGCAAGTGATCTAAGCGCCGGATCCGATTCAATCATCAATGTCCCCTCAGGGATAAACCCATACGGATGACCAAAGGCAACGATATCGACATCGTGCTGACATAATGTACTTGCCATTATCAAATCACCAATGTTCAATTCTTTGGAAATTCCCCCTGCTACTCCGCTAAAAAGAAGAGCTTGAGCACCGAAACGCTCACACATGACCGATGCTGTGATGGCTGAAAAGACTTTACCGATTTTTGAATAGGCGATAATCAGTTCATGACCTGCATATGAGCACGTATAAAAAATATTTCCGGCATGCTCAATGGCAGTATACGTACCGACACTTTCTAAAATTGGGTCAATCTCTTCTCGCATAGCACCCATGATGGCTATTTTCATGCTAACTCCTTTTATCTCTCTATAATTACGAATGTTTAGCGATATAACGCTCTAATTTTTGAAGTTTATGATTCAATGAGACACTTTTTGACTCTTCATCCAAAAGGGAAAGGGTATATTCAACCGATCCGGCAGGGGTAATGACACGGCTTCCACCCCAAAATCCAAGCCCATCTTCAAATCCAACGCGATTAACAAAAATTACATACGCTTTGGTTAATAAAGCCAATGATTTTAACAAGGCATCCCATTGGGCTTCAATCAACAATCCTTCACCGCTAAAATCGCGTGCAGGTGAAGCGGCTAGTACGTAAATGACATCCGTATCCAATGACGCAAGAGCAGCAAACGTTTGAGCTCTCCACACATCTTCACACACCACCATTGCTACGTTTCCATGCGCCGTTTTAAAGCTCTGAATTTTATCGCCGGAGGCAAAATAGCGCCCTTCTTCGAACATTCCATAGGTCGGAAGATGATTCTTATGGTGGATATGAAGCAGTTTTCCTTGACTAAAATACAACGCACTGTTGTACACTTTGCCGTCCTCCCAAATCGCAGCACCGATAGCTATATCGCATTTGATACTCGCACTTGCAAGCTCATCAAGCTCATCGAGATTCCACGCATCTTCAAAAAGCTTGTCTTGGAGCATATAACCGCTAAGGGCAAGCTCGGGAAACACAACGACATCTGCTTCGCAAGAAGCGTCAATGAGCGCCAACGCATCTCCCATATTGGAACGATTCAGTTTGGGCGCACTTTGGATGAGGGCAATTTTCATGAGAGTGCTTCACATACCTTTTGAAGCGTTTCCATATCGGAAATGCCGTACGTTTCATTATTGGGAGCATTACGCTTGTTAAGCCCTTTGAGAACGGCACCGTTACCAAACTCGATCATCACATCGATATCGCCTGCAATCGCTTCAATCGACTGTTTGTATCGTACCGGTTTCACCAGCTGATCTTTGAGCAATGCCACCGCTTCCGATTTGGTCGCATATTTTTGCATCGACACATTTGAAACGACGGGGGCACTGAACGTATCACTCACCATTTTCTCCATCTCAAGGGCCAAAGGATCTTGCGCGGATGCAAGAAGCGGACAGTGGCTTGCAATCGACATATTCAGCAATAAGGCTCGTTTGGCACCTGCTTCTTTAAAGACGGCTTCCATGGATTGCAAATCGGCTTTTAACCCTGCGACAACCAATTGACCGTTTTGGTTAAAATTGGCCGGCCAGACTTGTTTTCCCTCATCATTTGCTTTGGCACAAATTTCTTCGACTACGGCATCATCCAGACCTAAAATTGCCATCATACCGGCTTCAATCTCTTCGCATGCACTTTGCATCAATGCCCCGCGCTTATGAACCAATTCAACGGCATCCACATAATCAATCGCCCCGCTCGCACAAAGAGCACTAAACTCACCCAGCGAATGGCCCAAAAATAGAACCGCTTTTGTCGGATGTACTTCTTGAAATAGCTTGTATGCGATCATTGAGACAAGTAAAATAGCGGGTTGAGTATACGCTGTTTCGTTGATTTGCTCATTGGTTTCAAATAACAATTTTGTAAAATCGACACTGATCCGCTCACCCGCTTTTTCAAACATTTCACGGGCCAATGGGCTATTTTCATAAAAAGATTTTCCCATACCGATACTTTGAGACCCTTGACCAGGGAAAATCATCGCTATTTTTTGTCCATTCATTCTGCATCCTTCATTTCAAGTTGATAGTGCGCATGTTCTGCAATTTTTTTACGTAATGTATTACGATTTAATCCCAATTTATCCGAAAGCTGCAGTTGTGATTTAAACCGCTTGATTCCTGCTCGTATCAACGGAACTTCATAAAGATGCAAAAATGCTCTGTAATCGTTGTTACTACCCAGTCTTTGTATCAGGAATTGCTCCATAATGTCCATCAAATTATTTTCATCGACGCTGTGCAGCAAACACTGTAAATAGACTTGGCGACGCAAAGAAAGGGCATTTTCACTTACATCAGGAACAAAGTCATTCCTATTGAAAAGCTCCGATTTACCAAACGTTTCCTGAGCTTCTTGAACAAAAGTATCCGTCAATAAGTCAATATCTTCAGGACGTTCACGCAAGGAAGGAATCAAAAGGCGAATTGAGAAGATATTCTCTAGCTGTTCCCCCGTAAAACGAAATCCACCTGTCGCAATAATGCGTGTTTTCGTCTTACTTACCGTTTCTTCAAGTCGTTTAAGATTGGCAATACCATCAAGCCTGTGAACTATAATCTCTCTATGGGTTTCCAGTGCACTTAAAAGCTCATCAAAATTATGGCCATCAATAACAGGAGCAGAGGGTAAAATATAGCGCGCAAGTGTGAGTTTTCCCGTCCCACGTTCGCCCATAATCATGGCATTAACGGAAAGACCCTTTAACAGATTGGCAGTCTTAAACGCCTCAAGCGAGGCGCTTGAAGCGGTTAAAAAATTAGTGACATCCACAGCCGTGGTTACCACCACTTCCACAACATCCGCTATCATCGACAGCGTTTTCAGCAGGAATACCTGTCATGGCTTCTTCAGCAGATGCATCACGAACACTATTGACAGTGACGGTAAACATCAAATCTTTGCCAGCTAAAGGATGATTAAAGTCAATAATAACGTTATCGTCTTTAACCTCTTTAACGGTTACTTGAACCGTACCGCCATCTTCGCCTTGACCGTACAATGTCATACCAGGATTTAAATCGATACCTGCAAATTGCTCACGTGGAAGCTCTTGCTGTGCATCTTCATTATAATCGCCATACGCATCAGCTGCCTTCACCATGACATCACCTTTTTCACCCATGTTCATATGCGCAATCCCGCTTTCTAAACCAGGGATGATCTGCCCTTTTCCAAACATGAATACCAGTGGTTGACCACCGATATTACTGTCTACGATGCTTGCGCCATCACGTACTTCATATTCGATCGAAACGATCTGATTTGCTTCAATTGCCATTGATTTTGCCTTACAAATTTTAAGATAATGCGATTTTAGCACATTTAGCTATAGATAGGCTGAAAACACTCATATACCTATTAGACATCAAAAAGGAATTCTATTTTAACTTTGACAATCTCTCTTTAGCCTCTTCAGCTGCTCCGGAACCCGCAAATTTTGAGATGGTCGCTCCGTAAAATGCTTTAGCATTCGCAGTGTCACCATTTTTTTCCATCGAAATACCCGTATGCAACAATAATGTTGGCATATACGAAGCTTTCTCATTGACTGAAGCACTTTGCTTGTAATACGGTACTGCTTCTTTGTATTTTTTACGTTCAAAGAATGTTTCGGCTATCCAAAAATTGGCTTCGGAAACTTTATATTTCTTTTGAGCCATCATCTCAAAATGAGTTTGGGCCTCATCGTATTTTTTTTGCTCAAAAAGTTTTTTTGCCTCTTTTTCAAGAGTTGCATTATCCATTTTTTTTGAGGTTGAAACGGCAGCAACAGGAAGAGCTAGTTTGAGTTGTTTAATTAAGGCGCTGAATTCTTCTTTAGTAACATACGAAGCATTGATGCTATCAACCGTTCGTGAGAGTTCCTCAACTAATGATTTAAGCTGAGTGATATTTTCACTGTTAGCATCGCTTTGCTTGCTTAAAGAGTCCATAACCCCTGAACGATTTTGATCTGATTCTACCGACTCTTTTATTTTTTGGAGGGCTATTTTTTGATCATTTAGTGATTGTCCAAGTCCCTCGATAATCGCTTGCATCCCATCTAACCGTTCACTTACAGACTCAACTTTGGCATTTTGTAAATTATTTTTATGCGCAATACCTTGAATCTCTTTTTTATTTTCTAAAATCAATTTTTCTTCGTTAGTAAGACCATAGGGATTAGGATTATTAAGATCTCCTGCACCAAAAACCGATGGTTCCGATGCAAGGAGAAAGGAGGTAAAGAGGGTAAAAACGATTAATAAACGCATTTACGGAAGTTTAAAGTCAACACGACGATTTTTTGCCCAGCACTCTGGAGTTTTTTCTAAACAAACAGGATTACCCTCACCAAAACTGACCATAGCAATAGAATCTGCACTGATTCCATCATTGACCAATGCTGTTTTTACTGCATTCGCACGTTTAAGCCCCAATGCAAAATTGTATTCATCGCTGCCAAATTCGTCACAATTACCTTCAAGCTTAAATGTTTTACCCTTAAGCAATCCGCTATTCACATTTATTGCTGCTTGCATATCTTCACGAATGTCAAATTTATCATAATCAAATAAAACACTTGTTATTGCTTGTCCATTAGCACCTGTAGCACTATTGTTGCCACCAGCTACACTCGTATCTGCAGAACTCGCATTGGTAATCGGAGAAATAACCGCTGCATTATCACTTAAACCCGTTTGTGAACCATTTGTTACTCCAGCAGTCTTAGATGTATTTCCAGCTGCATTCTCCGTAGCATCAATCGCAGGTTCCTTCGTTGAACATCCGCTAAACACCAAAAGTGCGAGTACTGCACTCATATACGCTATCCGTTTCATTAAAAAACTCCTCTTTATTTCATAAGCTTAAGTATACCAAAAAAAAGTTAATCACCAATCAATGGATTGAATTCGTCCGATATGCAGCGGAAACGCGAAACTCTTATTCAAACCAAGTCGGATGATCCCCAGTGAACTGCGTGGACCTTCTTGTTTAATATGCAAAATCGCTTCACCATCGTATGAAAATCGTGGATAGTCGTTCTCTCCACTGCTGGTCAACCGTCGAACTCCATTACTATTCAGAGAAATCAAATGAAGATCAAAACCTTTTCCATCACGTGTTTTATAAACCAATAAATTGCGATACGTGCTGCAGGATGAGTTGTTTTTCCCCTCAAAAACTAGCTGATTAATGGCACTGCTGTCTATTTTTTTGGAAAAAATATTTGGATTTCCGAGACGATTAGAGACGAAGGCAATGGTATCATTTCCCATAAATTGCCCATTGACATCAATACCGGAATAATCGGTAACCCTTTTTTTCTCTTTCGTTACAGTATCAAACCAATAAATATCAGGTTGTCCATTAGGGGCCAGTGTCAGTAATAGTTTTGTCCCGTCTTCACTCACATCCGAACATACTGCCATCCCATCCGATGAAACTATAGCTTTTTTATCTCCCGATGCCAAATTGGCTTTGTAAATGGTAGGTCGAAAGTCGCTGAGAGAGGTATAATAAAAGTCCGTTTGCTCACGATTCGCCCATTTCGCAAAACCGTACATTCCTCCGCTTAAAATCACTTTTTGATACGAGAGGGTATAGTCAGCCGCAATAATATCGGAACGTTTAGCTCCCGTGAGACGAACCAGTAACACTTTGCGTTTCATCCATTCCAATGGGGCACCGCCCATTTTTGCATTAATGTCATACGCAATAGAGTGCGCCAAAAATACAACCATTTCACTTTGTTTTAAATAATACGTTTTCGTAAAAAGGACCAATGTATTTTGAACTAATTTAATATCGGCTTTAAACCCGTCCTTTCCATCCGAGACCAAACGATAACGAAGAACGTAAGCCGCATCTTTATGCTCCAAAGAAGGTTGCGTACTCTCATAATTTTGAGCTGCATAGCTCTCATCCACGTCAAATAACGATACCACTTTCATATCGGCACTCAACATTTTGTGAAACTTTTGTGTTGCTTCTATTTTTGTTTCACTGCCGTCTTCGATCACAAATTTAGAAAGTCCCCCTACGTTTTTTGTAACTTCAAGGGTCGCATCGGCACCCCAAAGCGATATACTCCCTAAAAACAAAAAAATCCAAACCATCCTCATTCTTATTCCTTAGCTGTCAATATAATCTCAAATATTGCTTCATTACCGTTAGGATAGGAAGGAAACGCTACTTGAGTTAGTCTTTCTTTTAACCAATCCACTTCCGCATTAAACACACTGCTTCGTGAATAACTTATCACACGAAAAGAGGCAAGTTTTCCATCCGTATTCAAGACAATACGAACACGTGCAGTAAACCCCTCTGTTCCTGATGCTGGATGAAAATGGGTGTAAATAATCCCTTGAATTTTAGCGTTATATTCGTTTACTACAGGACCGCTCGATTCCGCAGCCGCAACAACTTTTACTCCTGCCTTCGCCAAATCAAGCGTTTTAGCCTTTTCAAAAAGCTTGGAATCACGCTTGGAGGTGAGGACTTTCTCTTCCAATGCATTCAGTTCAGAGAGCTGCTTCTTATCCTCTTTCGTTTTTTGAGGAGAGTTATTGGTTTTAACCGTCGAAAACAGATCGGATATGGCTACCTCTTCAACTTTTGGCTCAGTTTTTTGCGGTATTATTTTCTCTACCGCCGACTTAGAATCAGGTTGAGGCATCAAAGGTTCACGGATAGATTCCTGCGCGTTTGAGAGGGAGGGGACAAGCGAAATAGAGATAACATCGCTTTTGTTCAATGCAAAAGCATTTGGCTTCTGTGCGACAAGGAATTGCCATCCAATAACCGCTAAAATCAAAGCGAACAAAGAAAATGAGAGGAGACCGCTTACAATAAAAAAACGGTTAGTGTCTAAATGCATAGTAAAAAATACCGATCAGATGTTTTTTAACATGGATTTAACTGCTTGTAGCAAGTGAAATATTCGTTAAACCTGCTCTCTTGACACTGCTCATAATACCCATTACGTCACCATAGTCAAGCGTATGGTCGGCACTGATTCGCACGACACTATCAGGAGGAAATTGATTCGAAAAAAGCAAAAAGTTATCATTAAACGTCGCCAGTTCAAACGGTTCTTTATTGACCGTGATCTGCTTTGAGGCTGTAATAACGATTTCGATCTCTTTTTTCTCTTTTACTTCCGTTTGTGCTGAACCTTTTGGAAGATTAATCAGCTCTTCGTAAACAATATTCGGAGAGATAACCATTAAAATAGCGAGCAAAACCAGCATTACGTCCACAAGTGGGGTAATGTTCAGTTCTGGCTTCTCATCCCAATCAAACATACTTATTCAGCTTTCGATAGCAAGGAATCGCTTTGCATTCGGATAAGACCAACAAGCTCAAAAGATTGGCGTTTAAGAATTTGATGATAAGTGTACGCAAAAATAGCCACAAATATCCCCGATGCCGTTGCAACAAGGGCATCGGAAACTCCTGATGCGATAATACTCATCGTACCATTAGACCCACCGATATGTTTAAACGTATCCAATATCGAAATGACCGTTCCAAATAATCCAATAAACGGGGTAGTAGACGCAACAACTGAAAGAACCGTTAATCCTTTGGTCGCATCTTTAGTACACGCATAATGGGCTAAATCAAAAAGTGCTTTTGACAAAGGATTGCCATTTTTGACAAAAGGGGATAAAAAAGAGTTAGTATTGATACGTGCAGCACCCATTAAAAGTGATTCTAAAGAGTCGTTTTCAATGTTAATCCACTGATTAAGAGAGAACCAACGATAGAAAAAAATCCAATTGATTACAATAAAATAAAGGGAGAGAACCAGTAACACACCAAGTGTTACCGGATGACTTTTTACTATAAAATCAGAAAAAAGCTCAAACATGAGCGTTAGAAAAGATGAGAATGTGCGGCAGACTCAATACGAGCTGAAACAGAAGCAATCAGTGCTGATGAATCTGCAACACTGTCAATCAGTGCCTTAGCTTCATCAAGTGCTTTTGCCATCTCACCTTCGCTGTCACCACGAATAGCAACAGCACCATCTACAAGAACCGTTACTACATTGTTAGCAATTTGAACCACACCCCAGTTTACAACGATGGATTCTTTTTGACCATTCTCTTGAATAATATCAATAACACCTGCTTTAAGAAGTGTTGTCAATGCTACGTGCTGAGAAAGAACACCAAATTCTCCCTCTTCTCCTGGAACCGTTACGCTTTGAACGGGACCATTAAAGATAGAGCCATTTGGGGTTAGCACTTCTAAATTTAGAGTATGCATATCATTCCTTTAAAAAGCAATTACTTGCTTTTCATTTTGGCAGCTTTTTCAATCGCCTCGTTCATATCACCCACCATATAGAAGGCACCTTCTGGTAAATGGTCATAATCACCGTTCAAAATTCCTTTGAACCCTTTGATCGTATCTTCAAGAGAGACGTATTTACCTGGTGAACCTGTAAATACTTCTGCAACGAAGAACGGCTGAGAAAGGAATTTCTCGATCTTACGAGCGCGCTCAACAACAGATTTGTCCTCTTCAGAGAGCTCATCCATACCCAAAATTGCAATAATATCTTGCAAGTCTTTGTATTTTTGAAGTGTTTTTTGAACACCGCGAGCAACACCGTAATGCTCTTCACCAATAATTTGCGGATCAAGCAAGCGTGATGTTGAATCCAATGGATCAACCGCAGGATAGATCCCTTTTTCAGCGATTTTACGGTTAAGAACCGTTGTCGCATCAAGGTGTGCAAATACGGATGCAGGAGCCGGGTCAGTCAAGTCATCAGCAGGTACGTATACCGCTTGAACGGATGTGATTGAACCTTTTTTAGTCGATGTAATACGCTCTTGCAATGCACCCATTTCACGAGCCAATGTCGGTTGATAACCAACCGCTGATGGGATACGACCCAAAAGTGCTGACATTTCAGAACCTGATTGTGCAAAACGGAAGATATTATCGATAAACATCAATACATCAAGCCCTTTTTCATCACGGAAGTATTCTGCCATAGTAAGACCTGTCAAAGCGATACGGTTACGTGCTCCTGGAGGCTCAGACATTTGACCGTAGCACAGTGCAACTTTGTCCAAAACATTTGAATCTTTCATCTCATGATAAAGGTCATTTCCCTCACGAGTACGCTCACCGACACCGGCAAAAACAGAAAGACCGTCATGTCCATGCGCAACGTTGTGGATAAGTTCCATGATAATAACGGTTTTACCGACACCGGCACCACCGAAGAGACCAACTTTACCACCTTTTGAATACGGAGCCAAAAGATCGACAACTTTGATACCCGTTTCAAACATCTCTGTTTTAGTGGTTTGATCGATAAGTGGCGGAGGATCACGGTGAATTGACCATGTATCACAATCAGTAATCTGATCGCCACCGTCAATTGTTTCACCAATAACGTTGAAAATACGTCCAAGAACTTTATCCCCAACAGGAACTTTGATCGGAGCACCAGTAGCCGTTGCCGGCATACCGCGTACAAGACCCTCAGACATATCCATAGCGATCGTACGTGCACGACCGTTACCGAGATGTGCTGCTACTTCCAATACAAGACGCGTTGTCTTCCCTTCAACACTAACATTTACTTCGATTGCTTCATTGATTTCAGGTAAATACCCTTCAAAATCAACGTCAACAACCGGACCAATTACTTGAGCAATTTTACCAACCATTCTATCCTCCATAATTATTTCATCGACTCGACGCCGCTGATAATCTCGATAAGTTCCGTCGTAATCGACTCTTGTCTAGCTTTGTTAAACTTGACCGTTAACGATTTCACCATTTCTTTCGCATTATTAGTTGCAGCATCCATTGCTTGCATACGCGCACTGTGTTCCGCCGCGACTGAGTCTATCAACGCATAATACATATTGTATTCAGCGTATTTATGTACCAATGAATCAAGCATTTTCTCTTCATCAAATGCTTCAAGTTCAAGAACACTGTCTTTCACACTCTCGCAATCAATATTCTCTATTGAAATAGGCAAAATACGGTTAACATGTAACTCTTGCGTAATAACGTTTTTATACCCATTGTAAACAAGATAGACTGCATCAACAATACCATCATTGAAATCTTTGATCGAACGTGCCATAAACTCACTGGATCGTTGCATATCAGGAGCAGAGCTTAAGTTTTTTACGCCATCAAGTAATTCAACTTGATTAAATGTAAAATACTCAACCCCTTTTTTACCGATACCGCGAACACGGATGTTTACGTCTTTATTTTTATACTCAGCTATTAAGCGCTTAACCGCTTTGATCGTTTGCATGTTAAAACCACCGCAAAGACCTTTATCCGCTGTAACAAAAATAATATCGATCGATTTTGGCGCATCATTTTGAACAAAGCAACGGCTATCAATCCCGCCAACTTTATTGCATTGAATACGACTTGCGATTTCAGCTATGACTTGATTCGTTTTTTGGGCAAACAGACGTGAACGTTTCGCGAGCTCTTCTGCACGGCGAAGTTTCGCCGTGGAGACCATTTTCATAGCACGCGTTGTTTTTTGCGTGTTAGAAACGCTCTTAATCTGTCGTTGAATCTCTTTCAAGTTAGCCATAAAGATCCTTATGCTTGAACGAAAGTTGTTTTGAACTCTTCGATCGCTTTTTTCATCATTCCCATCGTTTCGTCATCAATTTTAGATGTTGAACGGATATTTTCAAGAATTTGTGGATAACTTGCATCGATGAATGGATAAAGATCCGCTTCAAATTTAACAACAGCGGATGCTGGAAGGCTATCAAGATATCCCTCGTTACCTGCAAAAATGATTAATGCTTGCTTTTCAGCAGGAATTGGAGAATACGGAGGCTGCTTTAACACTTCCACCATACGTTGACCACGTTCAAGCTGTTTACGGCTTACTTCATCCAAATCAGACGCAAACTGTGCAAACGCTTGAAGCTCACGGTATTGTGCCAAATCAAGACGCAATGTTCCTGCTACTTGCTTAGTAGCTTTGATTTGCGCAGCACCACCAACACGTGATACAGAGAGACCGACGTTAATTGCCGGACGGATACCTGCATTGAACAAGTCAGTTTCCAAGAAAATCTGACCATCTGTGATCGAAATAACGTTGGTAGGGATATACGCCGCAACGTCACCCGCTTGGGTTTCAATAATTGGAAGAGCGGTCAATGAACCTGCGCCCAACTCATCATTGAGTTTTGCTGCACGCTCTAAAAGACGTGAGTGGATATAGAAAACATCCCCTGGATACGCTTCACGGCCCGGAGGGCGACGAAGGATCAAAGACATTTCACGATACGCAACCGCGTGCTTAGAGAGATCATCATAAACGATCAAACCGTGGCGAGCTGAATCACGGAAAAATTCACCCATCGTTACACCGGTATACGGTGCAAGGAATTGTAATGCTGCAGCTTCAGAAGCCGATGCAGAAACGATAATCGTATACTCCATCGCGCCAGCTTCTTCAAGACGACGAATAACTTGAGCTACAGTCGATTGTTTTTGACCAATTGCAACATAGATACAAACAACGCCGTTGCCTTTTTGGTTCATAATAGCGTCAAGGGCAACCGTAGTTTTACCTGTTTGACGGTCACCAATAATCAACTCACGTTGACCACGTCCGATCGGAACAAGACAATCGATTGATTTGATACCTGTTGCCATTGGCTCATGTACTGATTTACGAGCCATGATCCCTGGAGCTTTTTCTTCGATAAAACGACTTTCAGTCGTTTCGATTGGCCCTTTTCCATCAATAGGCTCACCAAGAGCATTGACAACACGCCCAAGAAGCGCATCACCAACAGGTACTTTCAATAAACGTCCAAGACGCTTAACGCTCATACCCTCACGAAGTGCTTTGGCGTTGCCTAGAACAACGATACCAACACTGCTCTCTTCGAGATTCATAACAAGACCTTCAGTCCCGTCTTCGAATTCAACCATTTCACCGGCCATAATATTATTCAAGCCGTATACTTGGGCAATGCCATCTCCATATGAGACGATTTTACCGGTTTCATTAATATCTACGTTCAGTTCGAAATTCTCAATTCGTTCTTTTATGATTGAACTGATTTCATCTGCTTGTATTTTTGCTACCACTAGTTTCTCCTTTCGCGGGGGTTAAATTGCTTTTAAAATGTGCTCAGTAATTTGAGCATTAAGGCGGCTTTTTGAAAAATCGATCTCAATATTGAGACCCTCTACCGCGACACGTACACCATCACAATCTGAAGGGACAAATTCTAATGAGATACTAGCTCCCATTTTATTTCCCAAATCGTGAGCTATCGCATCGACAGAACTTTGATCCAATGCTGAAACCGCATAAATACGGCCATTATAAACACGTTTCGTCGATCCAATTTCTCTTTTCAACTCTTTTGCAACTGCAGGGATTAAAGACAAACGTCCATTTTCACCTAAAAGTTTAATCAGATTATTGATTTCCAAACTGTTTACCGTTTTCACCATGTCAAGAATCAAAGATGTTTTTGCAGCAACAGGAATATCATTGCTGTTCATAATTTGAAGAAATTTTGGGTCATTAAAAGCCGTCGCCAAAACATTAAAAATCTCAGCTGAGTTATCCAATGATTCTGTATCCAAAACGGATACCAGCGATTGAACGTAGCGTTTAGCAATCATCTCTTGCTTCATATTAAGCCACCTTCTTTTTCAAAATATCTACCATAGCATCGCTACCCATAGCCGCATCGCTCGCAGACATAACTTCGCTCATAACATCATTGACTACATTACGTACCATTTGACGCTGTTCAAGCTCCATCAGGGCATTGTTTTGCTTTTGCATGACTTCGATATCTTGATCACATTGAGCAGTAATTTTATCACTCAAAATTTTGCATTCTCTTTTTGTGATTTCACCAAGCTCGCTTACGAATCGGTTAGCTTCATCGATTTTCAGCTCTGCTGATTCTTTAAGACGTTTTGACTCACGAAGACGCTCTTGAACTTTTTCAAGCTCTCCTGCAATTCCTGCGCTTCTCCCACCAAAATAATTTTTAATCGGTTCTGCCAAAAGGTAATAAAGAATACCTGCAAATATAAGGAAGTTAACGGTTCTTTGAACAATATCCGTTGAACCTTCAGCTGCAGCCTCAGAACCAAAAAGATAAACACCGAGCATTAATACGGTTATTACTATTTTACCCATATACTCTCCTTAAATCTGATTGAGTTTCGCAGAAACTGCTGCTTGAAAACTAGGAACCTCTATACGTAGGACACCACTTAAACGTGAACGCTCTTCTAACATTGCCTCTTCGAACTGTGCATACTCTCGCGCCAGTTCAGCACGCTTTGCCTCAAGCTTGCTGTTTGCCGCGCTCTTGGCCTCAGCAACAACTTTTTCTCTCATTGCATGCGCCTGTAGTTTGCCGTCATTAATAATCTTTTCAGCGGTTGCGTGAAATGCAGCAATCTCGGCATCGTTGTTTCCAACTTGTTCAAGATCTTTTTTAATATCCGCATCCCGTTTTTCCATGTAAGTGAAAAGAGGTTTGTAAAGCAAACTATTCAGAGCGGCAATAAGGACAAGGAAGACAATCAGCGTGCTGACTAACAGCATCGGACTTATATCTAACATACCACCTCCTAAAAGTTGCGAGATTATACAACTCTTAAATTGAAGGGACAGTTAAACGAAGTGTTTTATGAGGAAAGAGTGGCTAAAAATGTACCAATTTGTCCATTGCTTTCAAAATCGATGGTTAATTTCGATCCTTTTTTAGATGATTTTAAACCCATTTGCTCTAAAAGTGATTGCAATTGTTTAAAATCAAGCTCAGGAAATTTGCCAATTTGCGGAGCGAGAATAGAATCATGGCTCTTAATTTTTTTCACCATTTGCTCTACATCGCGGACGCTTAATTTTTGCCCGATGATGGAATCGATAATAAGAGATTGTTCACTTGGCTCCAAACCAATAATTACTTTGGCATGTCCTGCACTTATTTTTCCGTCAATAAGTGCTTTTTTACCTTTTTCATTCAACTGCAATAAACGAAGCGTATTCGTAATTTGTGCACGGCTTTTATGAACGGTTTGGGATAACTGATCGTGCGTTAGTTCATGAATCTCAATGAGCTCTTGATACGCTTGTGCCAAATCAATCGCATTAAGCTCATCTCGCTGAATATTTTCAATCAGCGCATGCTCACGCATCTGCTCATCACTCACCGAAACAATAATTGCTTTAATGGTTTTTAATTTTGCGAGTTTACTCGCACGTAAACGTCGCTCACCTGCGATGAGGATATACCCGTCAATGTCTTCTTTGACCACAATCGGCTGTAAAAGTCCGTGTGTTTTAATCGATTCGGCAAGTTCAGCCAACGATTCCGGATCAAAATGTTTTCGAGGCTGATAAGGATTAGGGCGAACTTTTGAAACTGCAATCTCTTCTATCCCATTTTTTTTAGGGAGTTCATTGTCGTATGCCTCTTCGATTTCACTGAGCAACGCCCCTAAACCGCGCCCTAATGCGGATGCTTTTGCCATAGATTCTCCTTATGCGATAATAGCGTTAGCTAAATCTTGATACGCTAGAGAGCCGCTTGATTTTACATCGTATAAAATAGCAGGCTTACCAAAACTTGGAGACTCTGCCAATTTTACATTACGAGGAATAACAATAAAATCGTCCTCACCCAATTTAAAGAGTTTACTTTGAAAATGTTGGCGTAAATCGGCAAATACTTGACGAGAGAGATTATTCTGTGAACTGTACATCGTTGGTAAAAAACCTTTGATCGTGAGCTTTGGATTAATCGTTTTTCGGACTAATTTCACGGTATTAAGCAACTGGGCTAACCCCTCCAGCGCAAAAAACTCACACTGAATGGGGATAATCACCGAATTGGACGCGGAAAGGGCATTGATAGTCATCGGTCCAAGGGCAGGAGGTGAATCAATAATGATATAGTCATACTCATCTTTCACCTGTGCGATTGCCCGTTTAAGAATCAACTCGCGCCCTTTTGAGTTTTCAGCATCATAATACTCTTTTTCAATCCCAACCAAACCAATATTTGAAGGGGCAATAAAAAGTTTCGGAAGCGCTGTTTTTAAAATGATTTCACGCAATTTTTTTGCCCCGATAAGGACATGATAAATGTTGAATTCATAATTATTACGATGATACCCCAACGAGGTCGTCGCATTGGCCTGCGGATCGGCATCGATCAACAGTACTCTTTTTTCGGCAACCGCCAAGGATGCGGCTAAGTTAACAGCGGTTGTTGTTTTACCAACACCCCCTTTTTGGTTTGCAATAACAATTACTTCGCTCATCGTAAACTATACATCCTTTGTCCATTGCATTCAAGGGAACCGTCTTCACATAAAACGGCATCTTTCAATTCAATTATTGTATTCTTAGAGTGGGTTGAAAAGGCTTTGCTTCGTTCAAATTCTAACGCGAACTTACTAAAAATCTGCTTCCATGATGGAAATGTTTTCAGCTTCTCGATATAAGCATCTCTTAACTCTCTCGCCTCTATTTTTATATCCATAACAGCAAAACTTTCAGGTGAGCGTTTAAGATTTAATCCTATCCCGCACACAAGGCAATCACCGGCAAGATTCGTAATCAATCCCCCTAGCTTTTGTTCCCCCAAATAAAAATCATTCGGCCATTTAAGCCAAACATGTGAGCCCATCTCTGCCAATACCTCTTTGAGAATATAGGCAAAATAAATCGAAGAGGACTCGAGCTTCAAATCACAGGGGAGAACATCACGTCCAATAGCAAAAGAGATGAAAAAATTTCCCTCTTCACCAATCCAATGATTTCCACGGGAACCTCTCCCTTGTGTTTGCATCGTCGTGCCAATGCAGACAGGCGCTTTTAGCGTTTGATGCTTGAGTGCATCCAGAAGGTAGCGCTGCGTCGAATCTACTTCCTCAAGCCAATGTATTTCCACACACCAATCGCTTTCCGTTCAAATACGCTACTGCTAAAGTTTCTTGCTTGGATGGGGCTTGTAACGCAGCAATACGCAAAGATCCTTGGGCGCACTGAACCACGATACTATTGGTATCAATAGCAATAATTTCCCCACCATTTCCAACGCTCTCCACTTCTTCAAGAGTAAGAGATTTAATCTTTAATCCTGATTCGGTAAATATGCTCGGCCACGGCGTAAAAGCACGATAACGGTTATGGATCTCCGCAGCATCGTCAAAAGCAATCAAACCGTCTGTTTTAGAAATTTTCTTACAATGGGTAGCTTTTACATCCTCTTGTGCCGTAGCGCTTCTACGATCCCACGTACGAATCACGTCCAATGTCAAAGTACACGCGGCAGCAGTCAGCCGTTTATACAGAGAGTCTAGCATTTCATCGGGTGCAATCTCAAGCATTGAAATCTTGATAATGGCACCTGTATCCAACCCCTCGTCCATCCACATCGCCGTAACACCGCTTTGCTTGTCATTATTAAGTAGGCTTTGCTGTATCGGACTGGCTCCGCGATACTGTGGTAAAATCGACGCGTGCAGATTAATACACGGAACATACTCTAAAATTGCCTTGGGTAATATCTGTCCGTATGCTGCAACAATAATTAAATCACACTCTATTTGAAGCAACTCATTGACAACCTCTTCATCTCTCAAACGATTGGGTTGAAAAACAGGGAGTAAAAATTGTTCCGCCAGCACTTTTACGCTCGGTGGAGTAAGAACTGCTTTTCGTCCTACGGGTTTATCGGGTTGTGTATAAACCGCTACAACTTCTACATCATTGGCATTGATAAGCGTTTGAAGAATTTCGGCAGCATAATCAGGTGTCCCCATAAAAATAAGACGGGTCATTACAGTTCACCTGCTTTGAATAAACTTCCGCCTTTATGCGTATCGTGAAGTAAAAATGATGCCGCATCACTCAAATCAAACCCGCTTGCCAAAAACATTGCACCGCCGCGCTTCAATAAAAAATTGGCTGCTTTGAGTTTTGTTACGATACCGCCCGTTGCAAAATTATGATTTGGGGTAACTTCCATAATGAGCTCTTCATCCGTGATAAATTCAATATGTGAGCGTACACACGCATCCGTATGGGTTCTTGGATCTTTATCATAATAAGCATCAATATCGGAGAGAATAATAAGCATATCTGCTCCAAAATGGTATGCTGCATACGCAGAGAGCTGATCGTTATCGCCTAATACTAACTCCTCCGTTGCCGTTGCATCGTTCTCGTTAATAATAGGAACAACATTGTGTGCGAGAAGTGTTTCGATAGTATCTTTGGCTTTTTGTGATTCTTCTGCGGTGTTAAAGTTGGCAGCAGTGACCAAAATCTGTGATGGGATAAGGTTATGATGTTCAAACATTTTACGGTATTTGTTCATCAATATCGGCTGACCGATGGAGGCAAGAGCTTGCTTGTTTGAGAGAACTTTTTTATCGAGTTTTAATTCCGTATACCCAGCGGCTACTGCACCGGAAGAGACAAGGATTACTTCATAGCGGGTTTTAAGCTCGGCGATAAAATCAACCAACGCCTGCATTCTGTCTTTGGCGATACGGTTTTGTTCACTTAGCACCGCACTGCCGACTTTTACCACTAACCGTTTCATTTTCGCTCCGACACAACCATTTGATAAAGTGCGTAGGTCAACGGTTTGATGTTCAAAGCTATCGCCGAAGAGATAGGAACGATAAACGCAGGGAGCATTTTATCGTAGAATCCTGCATCAAAACTCTCTTGTTCATAAACAGGATATTCACTGCTAAATCCGAAACGGCTTTTAGTTACCGCATCCAAACCAACAAGCTTCAAAAACGAATTGCTTTTTTCAATCGCTTCTTCAGTACTCATAGCATCGGCGCGTGTCAGAGCAATGGCGTAATTACGCTCGGCAAGCAATGGTGAAAATGCTGCCAATTCTTTTTTTAGGGTTTCATACTGATATTCTAACTCATGATACGATGCTAAATCAATCATAAAAAGCAGGGTCTTCGTCCGCTCGATATGACGCAAGAATTTTAGACCCAACCCTTTGCCCTCAGATGCTCCACCAATAATTCCTGGGATATCTGCCATAATATAGGAATCATAATCAATAGTGATTTGACCCAGCTTCGGAGTAAGTGTCGTAAACTCGTAGTTCGCTACCTCAGGACGGGCATTCGATACCGTCGAAATCAATGTCGATTTTCCTACGTTCGGAAATCCGACCAATCCTACGTCGGCAATAAGCTTGAGATCAAGCTTGACAACCCGAACTGTTTCAGGCTCTCCCGGTTGTGCATACATCGGTTTTTGGTTCGTAGAGGATTTGAAATGGACGTTTCCAAGACCACCGCGTCCCCCTTCTAAAAAGAGATATTCTTTTCCATCTTCGAGTAAATCAAGGAGAAGTTCACCCGTCTCTACATCCGTAACCTGTGTTCCAGGAGGAACAACGACAACAAGCCGTTGACCCATTCTTCCTGACATGTTCGAACCGCTTCCCGGTTTTCCCTTCTCGGCTTTGAGGTTTTTATTTCCCTGAAAATGAGCAAGAGTATGAGTATTGTTATCCACTTTAAAATAGACATCGCCGCCACGACCGCCATCGCCGCCGTTTGGACCGCCCTGAAGGACGTATTTCTCACGTCTGAATGCGACACACCCTGCCCCGCCTTTACCCGATGAAAGAGTTAGTTCTACACTATCAGTAAACATTGAAATCCTTTTTAAAAACCATGTCTCAAAATGAGACAGAAATTATTGTCTTAAAGCTATACTTTTACTTACTGAAATTTTAGCTGAAAATACACCATTAAGAGAATAGATTACGTGGAGATAAGCTTGGATATCGAGCATAAAGTGCTCGATAGAGTGAGAATTTATGCAGCAGGTACGACTGAAACTTGTTTGCGCTTTTTGTCTTTACGTGCAAACAAAACAACACCGTCAACCAATGCATACAAGGTGTGGTCTTTACCCATACCGATATTTTTACCTGGGTGAACTTTAGTTCCGCGTTGACGAATAATGATATTACCCGCACGTACTACTTCACCACCATATTTTTTAACACCGAGTCTACGTCCCGCTGAATCGCGGTTATTTTGTGTACTACCCTGACCTTTTTTGTGAGCCATGCTATTCTCCTACTGTATTACGCGTTGATCGCAGTGATACGAACACGTGTGTGATCTCTACGGAAACCACGTTTTACTTTACTGTCTTTACGACGACGTTTTTTGAAAATTACGACTTTACGGTCACGACCTTCATTGATTACTTCAGCCATAACAACAGCACCCTCTACGAATGGAGTACCTGTGCGAAGTTCGCCGCTATTAACAGCTAAAACTTCTTTGATTTCGATGGCAGTTTTAGGATCTAGTCCCATTTTATCGAACAAGAGGATATCGCCCACTTGAACTTTGTACTGTTTACCACCATTTTTAATGATTGCGTACATTAGCATTCCTTACCTATAAGTCTACAAAAAGTTGCGAATTATAGCCAAACAATTTTTAAGCTTGGATTAAAGCAGTTATTAACATCATTAAAACTCTTCTCTTGACATTTTATCCCCCCAAAGCTACAATTCGATCAATTAGTTGCATAAACAACCATAGGAGATATTATGAACCGATGCGAATGTCCGATTGCACACTCGTTAGGATGCTTAACCAACCAAGCTGCCATTGTTGCACGCACTTTTTTTTCACGCCGTCTTGAACTGCACGGAATCGATATGACGATCGAGCAGTTTAAGGTGATGGTCGTATTATGGAAAGAGAAGTGCTCGACACAACAAAGCATTGCTGATTTTGTCGGTAAAGACAAGGCCAGTGTCGCCCGTCTGATCGCAGGACTCGAAAAGCGTTCCCTTATTGCACGAAATACGGATAAAAACGATAAGCGGTGCAATCTCGTCACCCTCACCCCTCAAGGTGAAATTTTGGAGAAACCGACGATGGACGTTCTCAGTGAGGCAATCGACTTTCTTCATAAAGATATCGACCCCAAAGAACTTGAAATTACCATGCGTGTTTTAACCCACATGTGCCAAACCCTCAATACTCCCCAAACCTCATCAAAGGAATCCGAATGAACCGTCTCTCTACTCTCACCCTCTCGTCTGTTTTACTGCTCGCCCTGGCAGGATGCGAACGTCCTAAAGCTGCCGGAATGGAAAAGCCCCCTGAAGGTCCCGTTCCCGTCACGGTCACTGAAGTCAAATCGGGAAATTTTCCTGCACTTCTTGAAGCAACGGGTCAGACACAAGCGTTTAATACCGTACAGGTATATGCCCGCGTCTCCGGATATTTGCTCAAACGTGCTTATACCGAGGGACAATTTATGACCAAGGGACAAACGCTTTTTAGTATTGATCCTGCTGATTTGAAAAATTCTCTTGAAAGTGCAAAAGCATCCTATCAATTGGCAAATGCCAATCATATCAATGCAACCGCCGTTTTGAATCGGATCAAACCGTTGGCTCAAGCCAATGCCGCCAGCCAACAAGACCTCGACACTGCAACCGCCAATGAACGTAATACCGCTGCCGCACTGATGGGGGCAAAAGCATTATTGGAACAAGCCAATCTAAATCTCAGCTACACCACAATCAAAGCGCCTATCAGCGGATTTGTCGATAAATCGAAAATGGACGTCGGAACCTACATCGCCGCAGGTGCAAACAGCCTTCTGACGACAATGTATCAAAACGATCCGATTTATGTGAATTTTACCTTTAGTGAAAATCAAAAGATTGCCCGACAAAATGCGATTGCCAGCGGTAAACTCATCGCACCGAAAAATGGAGATTACGATGTCGAACTCACACTCGGAGATGGAACAACTCTTGAGCGCAAAGGAAAAATCAATTTCGTAGCCCCGTTTATCGATCCGACGACCGGGACAATCAGTTACCGCGCCCTTATCGATAACCGTGACCATAAATTGCTTCCAGGGCAGTTCGTCCATGTCAAAGTCAAAGGGATGGAGTGGAAAAATACCCTCTACATTTCTCAAAAAAATCTGATGACAGGTGAAAAAGGGAAATTTGTTTACGCCATTGAAGCCAACAATACCGTCACCGCCAAACCTGTTATGGCAACAGAGTGGATCGGAGAAAATGTTTTGATCGAGAGCGGCGTAAACGCAGGGGATAAAATCGCTGCAGATGGCTTGGCGAAACTCAAACCGGGAGCGGATATTATTCCGAACGTCAAATAATTATGTTTAGTAAATACTTCATTAACCGACCTGTTTTATCCGCCGTCATCGCCTTGATGATTATGATATTGGGCTTCGCGGCGATTAAAAGCCTCCCTATTTCCCAACTTCCTAATATTACACCCCCTACGGTTGTCGTAACGGCTCAATACCCCGGTGCCGATGCACAAACCATCGCCAATACTATCCTCACTCCACTGGAATCTCAGATTTCAGGAGCGGATGGACTGATGTACATGAGTTCCAAAGCTGCTGCCCTACCGGGAAGTGCCACGATCACCTGTACGTTTAACATTGGTGTCAATCAGGATATGGCCGCTGTGGATGTCCAAAATAGAATCAACTCTGTTCTCGCTCTACTTCCTCAAAGTACCCGCGATCTAGGAGTAAGCGTACAGAAAAAAACTTCTGACATTCTCCTTATTGTAGCAATTACTTCTCCGGATGGGAGTCATGATGCAACCCAGATCAGTAATTATATCTCTTCCACTCTTCTCGATGAGATTAAAAAAATCCCCGGTGCAGGACGGTCACAAATCTTCGGACAGCGTGATTATGCAATGCGCGTTTGGCTCAATCCCGACCGTATGGCATCATTGGGGGTGAGCACGACCGAAATCGCCGCTGCAATAAAAGATCAGAATCTTCAAGTATCTCCCGGACGTTTGGGGCAAGGTTCTACGGATACCCAACAGATGTGGACGATGCAGCTGACGAGCCAAGGGCGATTTTCAACTCCTGAAGAGTTTCAAAATATCATCATTCGTGCCAAACCTGACGGTTCGGCATTGCGTCTCAAAGATGTTGCCCGTGTCGAACTGGGAGCGCAAAACTATGAATTCTTCGGACGGGTCAACGGAAAACCTGCCGCGATGATCGGAATTTTTGCTGATACCAATGCTAATGCTCTCGATACGTCCGCTGCCGTCAGTGCTAAAATGGAACAGCTTGCCAAAAAATTTCCTCAGGGAATCACCTACGCAATCCCTTACGATACGACTGATTTCGTCAAAATTTCCATCGAAGAGGTCATCTTTACCCTTTTCGCCTCAATCATTTTGGTCAGCCTTGTTATCTATCTCTTTTTGCAAAGCTCCCGCGCCGCCATGATCCCGATCCTCTCCATCCCGATCTCTCTTACGGGTGCTTTTATCGGGATGTACTTGCTTGGGTATTCGATCAATACTCTCACTCTCTTCGGACTAGTGTTGGCAATCGGTATCGTCGTCGATGATGCCATCGTCGTTATCGAAAATATGGAGCGAATTTTACAGAGCGAAAAACTCTCTCCTCGTGCGGCAGCTATAAAAGCCATGACTCAGATTTCAGGGCCTGTAGTGGCTATCGTCCTTGTTATGTGTGCGGTGTTTATCCCTGCGACCTTTATGGGAGGAATGACAGGACAGCTGTACAAACAGTTTGCTGCAACCATCGCCATTTCTGTTGTATTCTCAGGTTTTATGGCACTTACGTTCGCCCCTTCCATCGGTGCGCTGATTCTCAGACATCACGAGAATGAACCCGCACGATTTTTCCGCTGGTTTAACCGTGTCTTTGGAAAAATGACTGATAGTTATGTCCGCCGTTCAGGATTTATGATCCGTAAATCGTTTATCTTTTTGCTCATTTATCTCTCAACGTACTTTTTTATCGCCTTTTTTCACAAAACACTCCCCAGTGCCTTTTTGCCGATGGAAGATCAGGGATATTTTATTACCTCTGTCAATCTTCCTGATGGAGCAACCGCCAACCGTACTCTTGAAGTCGTCAAACAAGTCGAAACGATTTTAGGTGCACAAGAGGGAGTTTCTAAATTTACCGCGATTACAGGTCTGAATATTCTCACTTTTTCTCAAGAACCCAACTCAGCTGTTATTTTTACACGTCTTAAATCATGGGATGAACGCACGACGAAAGAACTCTCTACTTTTGGTATTTTAGGTTCGCTTGCACCCAAACTGGGGAGTATCAAAGAAGCCAAAGTATTCGCCATGCCTCCGCCTCCGATCCGCGGTATGGGACCCTCAGATATGTTTAGTTTTCGACTGCTTCAGCCAGGAGATAATAACGTCAGCCGTCTTGCTGAAACGACCAATACTTTTTTAGGGCAATTGCGTACAGAACAAAGTATCAAAAATCCGTTTACAACGATGAATATGTCCACGCCGACCCTCTCCGTCGAAGTGGATCGTGAAAAAGCCAAAATGCTGGGGCTCTCTATCGCTGAGATTTTCCAAACACTCCAAGCGACGATCGGCTATATGAACATCAACCAATTCGACAAAAACGGTAAAACGTACTGGGTGCAGGTCCAATCCGACGCAGCGTATCGCTCAACCCCTAAAGATATCGGCAGAGGATGGGTTCGCTCCTCTAGCGGAAAACTAATACCGCTCTCCAGCGTTATCAAAGTCACCATGTCAAGTGCTCCAAGCTCAATCGAACACTTCAACGGTGTATTAAGCGCTACTGTCATGGGTTCACCAGCCCCAGGGAGCAGTTCCGGCGATATCATCAAAGTGATCGAGAATGCAGGGGATACTCTACTCCCGAGTTCAGCTGCCTACGATTGGGACGGCTTGTATCTGCAAGAGAAACTCGTCGGTTCCAAAGCGCTGATCATTATGGCTTTTGCCCTCATCATGGTATATCTAATTTTAGCGGCATTGTATGAGCGCTGGACATTGCCAATCTCAATTATGCTTGCGGTTCCTTATGGAATTATGGGCGCATACGCTGTCGTATGGGTGATTCCTTGGTTGAACAATAACGTCTTTTTCCAAATCGGCTTACTTACGCTCATCGCCCTCTCAGCGAAAAATGCAATTTTGGTCGTCGAGTTTGCCGAAGAGCAGCGCCAAATGGGTAAAAGTATTTATGATTCGGCAATGGAAGCGGCACGTCTTCGTTACCGTCCGATGATGATGACCTCTTTCGCGTTTTTGGCAGGGATGTTACCGCTCATTTTCAGCTCAGGCGCCGGAGCAGCAGGACGATTTTCTATCGGGGTTGCCATGTTTGGAGGGATGCTGGCGGCGACGTTTATCGAACGGTATTTTATTCCCTTCCTGTATTACTGGGTTTCTACCATTAAAGAGAAAATTTCCCCTGAAAAAGGTCTGCCCCATGAATAAATATTCACTCTATGGCGCATTTGCTATCGCTCTCTTGATAAGCGGATGTACTGCTATCGGCCCCGATTATGCCAAGCCCTCTTTAGCGTCTCCGGAGAGCTTCCGATATGCAGATACCAATAAAAGCACCACAGACACAACCACGAAAGAGTGGTGGAAAAGTTTTGGAGATGAACGTCTCTCCCAAAGTATTCAACGCGCACTTATTAACAATCACGATCTCCAAGCTTCGGGTGCATCCGTCGAAGCACTGCTGGGTAAGTTTGATCAAGCCAAATCGACTCTGTATCCACAGATCAATGGCAACGCTTCATTGAATCAAAAAGGGGTTGATAATGCATCCATCGGGGGAGCACAGCTAAAAGAAGGTATCACCTCGACATACGCTGCATCTCTCTCACTTACGAGCTATGAGATCGATCTCTTCGGAAAAGTTCGCCGCGCCAATGAAGGGGCACGTGCTCTGCTGCTTTCCAGTGAATACGCACGTCAAACCCTACGCGTCTCGATTGCGTCGAGTGTCGCCGCATCGTATATCAAACTTTCCTCCCTAGAAGGACAAATTGTCTTGGCCCGCGAAAATCTTAAAGCCTCTGACGAAATTGAACAACAAAGCGCACTTAAATACCGTTATGGCTCTATCAACGAAAGCATCTATCTCCAAGCGCAATCCGAACTGCAAAGCGCCAAAGCAACGTTATCACAACTTCAAGGCGCAAAAATTTCCGAAGAGTCGACATTCAATCTTCTTTTAGGGCAAAATCCGCAAGAGGTCAAAACAACGCCTATCAATTCGATTACTCTCCCCGAGCTTCCCTCTGCACTTCCAAGCAGCGTGCTGGCAAACCGCCCTGATATTGCGGCAGCAGAACAAAACCTCATCGCCGCCAACGCTCAAATCGGTATTGCCCGAGCTGCGTATTATCCCAGTATCAAGCTGACAGGAATGCTCGGTATCCAAAGCTTGGAACTTAGTGATTTTGTC
>JAUYSQ010000022.1 GCA_030696285.1 Sulfuricurvum sp.
TTGTCACATTCACGATGAGATGCGAGGGCAAGAGCACACAGTACCAGCGCGTAGGGCTTTTGCTCATCACTCACGCCGTCTTCAAGATTAAGGATAAGACATTCGGCATTTAAGGTCGGGATTTTGGAGAGATGTTTGATATTATGGGTTGAGAGCATCATGCAGGATCGAAACGATAAAGAGCGGTTTTGCACTCGTACGATAGGAATGGCAAGGGCTTTTAAAGCCTCTAAATTTTTAGTTTCTAAAAGATTATTTAGATTTGCTGTATTTCGAAGCGGCACGACGGAATTCTTCACGATGGAGATAATAATAGAGAGTTTGGATCTCAACATCGGTCAGATAATAGCGGGGCATCCCCGTAATTTTACTGTTTACCCGATGGTAAAACTGTGAAAACGGGATTTTATTGATCGGTTTCCCTTCAAAAATTTTCTTTTCACCCTTTTCTTTATACTGAGCAATACGACGCCCCTCACCTGCTTCACCATGACACAAATGGCATCCGATGCCTCTTGGGTTATGATAAAGATTTGCTGCGTATTCTTCTTTGGTAATAAACGATGTGGCACCGTACATTTGAACACTGATACATAATGCCAACAGTACTTTCACATCACCCCTTTAAAATATTTTTTGAACGACAAAGGAAGTAAATCCCTTTCAAAGACGTCTATTAGTTATTTATCGGTATCATACCCAAAAACAATTTTACGGTGACTAAATGCAACTACTTGACGGTAAATCTCTCGCACAAAAGATAGAACAAAACGTAACCCTTCAGGCAAAAGAGTTTAAAAATCGGACTCACAGAGTTCCCGGTTTGGCCGTTATCCTCGTCGGTCACGATGCCGCAAGCCAAGCGTATGTCGGGATGAAGAAAAAAGCGTGTGATCGCGCAGGATTTTACTCGGTGACCCATGAGATGCCGGATGATATTTCCCAAGAGGCCATTATCAAAACCATCGAGATGATGAATCAAAATCCCAATATCGACGGTATTTTAATCCAACTTCCCCTTCCAAGTCATATCGACACCACTAAAATTCTCGAAGTGGTCAGCCCATCCAAAGACGTCGATGGTTTTCATCCCTACAATGTCGGACGCTTGGCTACGGGCTTGGACGGCTTTGTCCCGTGTACCCCTCTTGGAGTTATGGAATTACTCGCTGAATACAACATCGAGCCAAAAGGATTAAACGCCGTCATCGTCGGAGCCTCCAATATCGTTGGGAAACCAATGGCTGCCCTGCTCCTCAATGCACACGCAACGGTCACCATAACACACATCCATACAAAAGATTTAAAATCACACACGTTAAACGCCGACATTCTCCTCGTCGGTGCCGGTGTTATTAATTTGATCAAAGAAGATATGGTACGTGAGGGGACAATCGTGATTGATATCGGAATCAACCGTACATCCGACGGACGCCTTGTTGGGGACGTCGATTACGACGCAGTTGCTCCAAAAACATCCTATATTACCCCAGTACCCGGAGGAGTCGGTCCGATGACCATCGCTATGCTCCTCTCGAACACACTAAAAGCAGCTCAAAATCATGGAGACGAACGTTAAATGAAGAAAAAAATGCTCAAGGCGGCGCACAGTGCGTACCGTTTTTCCAACTCATGGACAGGAACGGTAATTATCGTCCTCTTTGTTATCTTTTTTATCGCCCAAGCCTTTAAAATACCAAGCGGCTCCATGAAAGATTCCCTACTCATCGGCGATCATCTTTTTGCCAAAAAATTCGCTTACGGTATCTCAACACCCCATATTCCATTTTTGGAAATCCCTCTTATTCCGGGAACGGATGGACATATTATAGATGGTGATGAACCCACGCGCGGTGATATTGTCATTTTCCGCTATCCAAATGATCCAAAGCTTCATTACGTCAAGCGTTGTGTTGCCTTACCGGGAGATGAACTGTTTGTAATGGACAAAGTTCTCTATCTTCATCCGCATGAAGGGGATGAATACATCAAAAAAACATTTAGTAATTATGAACTTGTCAATGTTCAGGGAAAACTATGGGTAAAAGATCCTTACACCCAAGAACATGCGGGAATTCATCACGATGACCGTATTACCGAAAACGGCATTTTCCCTATAGAGATTTTCAATTTTGGTCCGATTCAAGTCCCTGAGCGTGAATATTTCATGATGGGCGACAACCGAGACCACTCCAACGACAGCCGATTTTGGGGAGCTGTCCCTTATGGGTTAATCGAGGGGACACCGTGGTTTGTCTATTTTAGTATCGACGATAACTATGAGGTCCGATGGGATCGCATCGGAAAAACACCGAGTGATTTAGAGCAAGGCGGCATTTTAACGCGAGCCCAAGAGCAGCGTATTATCGAAGACGCAAACGATAATGACATCTATTGATCTCTTCGAAATTGCAGCAGCAATCCTAGCACTTCTCGTGGCCATTATCGGTCATGAGATAATGCATGGTTGGGTTGCCTACAAATACGGTGACAATACCGCAAAAAGCGCAGGACGCTTAAGCCTCAATCCACTCGTTCATATTGACCCTTTTGGCTCCATACTTGTCCCCTTGATGACCTATTTTATCCCTATGCTTTTAGGAAGCAGCGGTTTTTTATTCGGATGGGCAAAACCGGTTCCGATAAATACCCATACCGTTATTCGTAATGGGGGCTATAATGCCGCCATGCAAGTGAGTTTGGCAGGAATTGCCTATAACCTTTTCCTCGCGACTCTCTTTTCAATTCTCCTGACATCCATGCATGAACCGACAAATGCGGATACCCCTTTGTATATTTTTGGATTTATCTTGGTCATCAAACTTGTTTTAATCAACGTCGTTTTGGCTGTTTTAAATCTTCTTCCCGTCCCTGGTTTTGATGGAGCCCATTTCTTGAGCTATCTTAGCTTGAAATTCAAAATTTATAAGGTTGCAGAGTTCCTCGCTAAAGCCGAACCTTATGGAATGATTGTTATCATCATCATTCTGGTAACGCCGCTGAAAGTCCCTCTTTTGGTATGGCCTACGCAAACTTTACTAACACTTCTACTTAACTAAGGAAATGGATGAAATTTTATATCGCAACCGATCATGCGGGAATCGATCTCAAAAACTTTACGGTTGAATTGCTTCGCACCAAAGGTCACGAAGTAATTGATCTTGGACCTTTTGAAAAAGAGCGGGTGGATTATCCCGATTACGCCGTAAAAGTATGCGAAAATGTCCTTGCTGATCCAACATCACAAGGGATTTTGATTTGCGGCTCAGGAATCGGAATGTCTATGGCAGCCAATCGTTTTCACGGTATCCGCGCTGCATTGTGCCATGATGCCTACACCGCAAGTGTAGCCCGCGGTCATAATGATGCCAACGTACTATGCTTTGGAGAGAGAATCGTTGGACAAGGGGTAGCGGAATCAATACTCGATGCATGGTGTGCCGGAGTATTTGAAGGGGGCCGTCATTGCGGCCGTGTCGAAAAAATAGAGGCTATCAAAGGATAATCATGTTTTTAGAGTGGTCATTGCTCACCGTCGTTACCTTAGGAGCCCTTTTCTTCTTGGTCAAAATGTTCTATTTTAGAAGTATTACCGTCAAAGAACAGCGTTCCAGTGAGATGATGAAGATGACCCTTAAAGAGGCAGAGATTTTGATCCGAAAGTATCAGATACAGCTTCAACGCGCATTGGGAAATGTAGATATTCTAAGCGAAGAACTCAACAATTTGCGCAATGAAGTCAAAATGCTCAAGCAGCGCAATTCAAAACACCGTATCGACAGCGACCGTCTCCAAAATAAAATTCGAGAGCTTGAAGGGCGTATTGACGCACTTATTTAATTTGAACACCAAAGGAATAAAATCCCTTTGGCTACGCTAGCCGCTAAGGCACTAAAGCTTGCCTCTAATGAGGCAGAAAATTTTGTGAAAAGGAATTTTATGACTCTCACTGCCCACGAAAAAGCTTTTTTGATGAGTTCCATCCGTGATATTCATGATTTCCCAAAACCGGGGATCGTGTTTAAAGACATTACAACGCTGCTTGCCGATAAAGAGGCGTATGCCGTATTGATGAAACACTTACATGAACGCTATGCTTCGTATAACCTTACCCATATCGCCGGCATTGATGCACGAGGATTTATTTTTGGTGCGGCCTTGGCACAGATGCTGGGTGTTGGCTTTGTTCCTATTCGAAAAAAGGGAAAACTCCCCTACACTACCGTTTCCGAAAAATACTCTCTCGAGTACGGAGTGGATGAAGTAGAGGTTCATATCGATGCGTTTTCCAACGTGGAAAACCCAAGAGTATTGCTCATCGATGATTTGATCGCGACAGGAGGAACCGCTTATGCTGCGGCAAATCTAATCAATAAAGTCGGAGCCTTGTGTGTTGAAGCCTGTTTTATCATGGGTCTTGATTTTTTAAACGGACACGTAAAAGTGTCTGAACTTGTCAATGTTTATACTGTTATAGGAGTTGATTGATGTATATCCCTAAACCATCCCAATTTGATCCAGTTGAGGGGCATTTTGGACTTTTCGGAGGACAGTTTGTTCCTGAAACGCTAATGCCGGCTCTACTCGAACTCGAAGCCGCCTATCAAGAGATCCGCTTTGATGAAACCTTTTGGGCTGAAGTGGACGGCTACCTCACTGATTATGTCGGTCGTCCCAGCCCCCTCTATTATGCCGCCAACCTTTCTGAAGAGTTAGGTGCTAAGATTTACCTCAAACGTGAGGATTTGAACCATACGGGAGCGCACAAAGTCAATAACGTCATCGCGCAGGGACTTATGGCGAAACGCTTAGGGAAGAAAAAAGTGATCGCGGAAACGGGAGCAGGACAGCACGGTGTTGCTACAGCGACCATCGCTGCATTGCTCGGACTTGAGTGTGAAATTTTTATGGGTGCCAAAGACGTGGCACGCCAGGAGCTCAATGTTTTTCGGATGAAACTCCTCGGAGCCAAAGTTCATGCTGTCCAAAGCGGTTCTAGAACCCTCAAAGACGCGATGAATGATGCGATTCGCCACTGGGTCACCCATGCACGCGATACTTTTTATATTATCGGAACGGTCGCAGGACCCCACCCTTATCCGATGATGGTACGTGATTTCCAAGCGATTATCGGATGCGAAGCCCGTGCCCAGATTTTGGAAAAAGAGAATCGTTTACCGGATTATGTCATCGCCTGTATCGGTGGCGGCTCGAATGCTATCGGAACATTTCAGCACTTTTTAGAAGACTCTAGTGTTCGCTGTATCGGTATCGAAGCAGGAGGACTTGGAGTAGAAACCGATAAGCACGGCTGTTCCCTCCTCAAAGGCCGTCCGGGAGTACTGCACGGTCAAATGAGTTATCTCCTCCAAGACGACGACGGTCAAATTCTTGAAGCACACTCTATTTCCGCCGGTTTGGATTATCCGGGGATTGGGCCTGAACACGCTTTTCACAAAGACAACGGTACGGTCAGTTATGATAATATCACCGACGCGGAAGCCTTGGAAGCCTTCGTATGGTTGAGCCGCGCGGAGGGGATAATCCCTGCGTTCGAAAGCTCACACGCTGTTGCCTATCTGAAAAAAATGGACAAT
>JAUYSQ010000039.1 GCA_030696285.1 Sulfuricurvum sp.
ATTAGCAAGAATAGGTAGTTTTAAACTCGAACGCTGTTGGGCGTGCTTCGTTTGGCCATACTTGTGTTTCAAATTTGTAGTGCTGGTAGGTATCAACAAATTCTGCTGTCATAACCGGCTGAAGGAACTCATTGTCTTTAATCAAAGATTCCAATGCACCACGAAGAGTGTGTGGCATTTGTGGAATCCCTTTTTCACGGATTTCATCGAGGCTAAGCTCAAACAAATCTTCATCCATAGGTCCGATTGGAACCATTTTATTTTTAATACCATCAAGACCGGCAAGTAGCATCGCTGTAAATGCAAGGTAAGGACAAGCCGTTGAATCCGGGAAACGCATTTCGATACGTGTCGCTTTTTCACCTGCACCGTATGGAACACGGCATGATGCTGAACGGTTTTGGCTTGAATACGTCAAGATAGACGGTGCTTCAAATCCTGGGATAAGACGCTTGTATGAGTTGGTTGATGGATTGGTAAATGCTGAAACTGCACGTGCGTGAGCGAAAACACCGCCAACATAGTGAAGTGCTGCTTCAGAAAGATTACTGTAACCACCCTCTTTGTAAAATGTATTTTTGCCGTCTTTCCAGATAGATTGGTGAACGTGCATACCGTTACCGTTGTCTCCATAGAGAGGTTTTGGCATAAAGGTAACTGTTTTACCGTTAAGGTGCGCTACCATTTTGATAACGTATTTAAGTTTTTGGACGTTGTCCGCTGCGTTTACAAGGGTATCAAATACGATACCGATTTCGCCTTGACCCTGTGCTACTTCGTGGTGACCCAAAATAACTTCAAGACCTACTTGCTCTAATACTAACATCATCTCTGCGCGCAAATCAACCATTGTGTCGATTGGTGCAACAGGGAAGTAACCACCCTTGTTACGTGGGCGGTGACCTGTGTTATAACCGTCTTTGAATGATTTTCCATCATTCCACTCACCCTCTTCGGTGTCTACTTCATAGTATGAACAGTTGACTTCATCGCGAATTTTGACATCATCAAAGACGAAAAATTCATTTTCAGGACCAAAATACGCAACATCACCTACTCCTGCATTTGCAAGATGTTCAAGTGCTTTTTTAGCAATTGAACGAGGACATTTTTCATACGCTTGATTTTTATAAATATCGTACACGTCACAGAATACGATGATGGTCGGATCAGCAGTGAATGGGTCCATAAATGCTGACTCGGCATCTGGTTTTAGTAACATATCCGATTTATTAATTGGCTGCCATGCGTCGATAGATGAACCATCAAACGGAAGACCGCCTTCGAATTGACCTGCGTTAACCGCGCTCATACGGTAACTAACGTGATGCCATGTTCCTTTCATATCGGTGAAACGAAAATCTACAAACTGAACATCGTTCTCTTTACAAAAAGTGAAAAACTCATCGACACTGTTTACGAATTTACCCATGCAGTACTCCTGAAATAATAATAGTTCAAAAAGTATAGCGAATTAAATGTTAAAGCTGAAAAGTATAATGATTAAAATTTAATCATTGCACGTTCTCTGTTTCGATAAATCGCACATTCTGTATATCCTGCACTGCGTGCTAGAGCTTCAGCCTCGTGCGTAAACATCCCCACTTGATCGCTTCGGTGTGCATCTGAGCCAAACGTAATAGGGATTTCCAATTCGGCAATGGCTTCCAGTAAAAGCGATGACGGATACGCCTCTTTTACAGGCTTGCGAAGGCCTGAAACGTTTATCTCGATCGCCATATTGGCTTTTTTAATCGCTTGCAGGGCATTTGCTGCCAATAAGCGTATATCGGTTTTCGGAAAAAATTTAAACACTTTCAGTAAATCCAAATGACCGACAATATCAAAATCTCCACTGTTCGCCATGGTTTCCACTAAATCAAAATAGCGGCTATAGACCGTATCCATATCCGCCGTATTGTATTTTGCAATGTATTCAGGGTTATCAAAACCCCACTCGTCAATAAAATGAACGGAACCGATCAAATAATCGCACGGGCGCTTTAATATACGTTCATCCATATATCCCGCAAGATAATCGACCTCATACCCCAAAAGGACAGTGATTTGATCGGAGTATCGCTCTTGCGCATCCTTCACCCACTGCTCATACATTTCTATTTGCGAAAAATCCATTCGATATTCCGGATCATAACGCATGGGAGCATGGTCTGAAAACCCGAAATATTCCGTGCCGCAGGCAATAGCAGCTTCCACGTACTCATTGACGGTTCCTGTCGCATGATTGCACAGCACGGTATGATTATGGAGGTCAACTTTCATTCTCTATTTCCTATTGAAACTAATGATTTTAATGATATTATAGTGCAATTTTTCAAACGAGGTAGCTACTTATGACGCAAGAAGAACTTGATGCCCTTATGAACGAAGATTTTGAGCTAGAAGAGACCGCTGACGCGGATGAGGGCGGTGAGGAAATCAGTAAAAACATGAATAGTACAGACAATCCGAATGATTATCGTGTTTCCGCACTGCACAGCTGGCCGCCGCCGCCTCCCACAGATGATAATAAAATGGTCCATCAGCTCGATGATGTCACCAAAGAGAGTGAAGAAAAAGCATCTGAAATTTTTGACCTCATCGAAGTGATTAGCAATGATTTAGGTGATGGTGAAAAGCATATCAAGAGTGTCAAAGCTATTATTGACTCCAATATTGCACTTTTTACGACACTGCACGCTAAGTTTCCTCACGTCGAGGCATTTGAAGCGCAAATCCTCCAAAACACAGAAGCCAAAGAAAAACTGGATGCGGTAGAGCAAATCCTCCAAGATGGAGGAGATGCTATCATGAATGTTATGGATATCATGCAGTACCAAGACATTCACCGCCAAAAAATCGAGCGTGTTATCAATGTTATGCGTGCCCTCTCAACGTATATGAACCATCTTTTTTCAGGCAAAATCGACGATAGCAAGCGAGTTGGATCGGCCGTACATCTCCCTGGAGACACAACAACCGATGATGTTGTAAGCAGTGACGATATTGAAGCATTATTGGCTTCTTTTGGACAAAAGTAACACCTCTTCGTCAAACTATAAAAGCTGGATACCCGCCTGTGCGGGTACCTCACAGAGGCTCTTGTGCCCTATAGGGTATGATGGAATTTCGTCATTCTCGGACTTGATCCGGGAATCCATCCCCTGTAAAACTATCAAAGCTGGATTCCCGCCTTCGCGGGAATGACGATTAACCCACAAGTTTCATCTAATGAATACTTTTTTTACGATAAAATTCCCTAAAATTAAAACGAATGGTAAAAGACTTTTGAAAAAAGTGGAGCTCCTCTCCCCTGCGGGAAATTTAGAAAAACTCAAAATCGCTATCGATTACGGCGCAGACGCTGTTTATGGCGGAGTAAGTCATTTCTCGCTTCGTATCCGCTCCGGCAAAGAGTTTGATCTGGAAAGTTTCAAAGAGGGGATCGATTACGCCCATGCGCGAGGACGCAAAGTCTACGTTACTATCAACGGGTTCCCTTTTAACTCTCAACTGAAACTTCTGAAAGAGCATATTGCTACGATGGCATCGCTCGAACCCGATGCGTTCATCGTCGCAACTCCCGGTGTTCTCAAACTTGCCCACCAAATCGCACCTCATATTCCACTGCATCTCTCTACCCAAGCCAATGTGATGAATGTCCTCGATGCACAGGTTTATTACGATATGGGAGCACGTCGTATCATCGCTGCACGGGAAATTTCACTCAAAGATCTCATCCAGATCAAAGCCGAACTTCCCGATTTGGAAATCGAAGTGTTTGTCCATGGATCGATGTGTTTTGCCTACAGCGGCCGATGTCTCATCTCCACGCTCCAAAGCGGTCGTGTTCCCAATCGCGGAAGCTGTGCCAACGACTGCCGGTTTCCGTATGAAATGTATGCCGCCAATCCTGAAACAGGAACCCTGTTTAAACTCGAAGAGCATGAAGGGATCGGGACATACATCATGAATTCCAAAGACCTCAATCTAGCCAGCCATATCCAAGAGATTTTAGAGAGCGGTGCTATCGACTCGGTCAAAGTGGAAGGGCGTACGAAAGCTCCCTATTATGCTGCCCTCACGGCAAAAACCTATCGTCGTGCCATTGACGATTATTATACGGGTCAGTTCGATGGAGAGAGCTATCAGCGCGAACTCTCGACGATGCAAAATCGTGGCTTTACCGATGCCTATCTCATCAACCGTCCTTTTGAAAAACATGACACTCAAAATCTCGATTTCACAATGATGATGGGAACCCATCAAGTGTCTGGAATGGTTGATGAATCGGGAGAATTTTTCGAGTGTAAATACAAAACTTTTCCCAATGACGTGATGGAAATTGTCGCCCCAGCCGATGCCCTCATCGAAGAAGTTGATAACGAAATCGGAACCATTCGCCGTGAAGGCGACCAATGGGTTATAGTTTTCAAACAACTGCTTGCTGAAAATGGGAAAGTCTGGGATCAGGTGCACAGTGGCAATCTTAACCGTTTTAAGCTCCCGGCCATGCTTCCCCACTTCACCTTTTTTCGTATTCCTGCGACGGAAGATATGGGAATTGGGACAAGATGCTAGTCGTCATTCCGGGCCACGACACGGGATCCATTGATTATATTGGATTCCGTATCAAGTACGGGATGACAAATAAATTCAAAAATCAAGAAGGAAAACAATGAAATTTGTATCAATAATTATGGGGAGTAAGAGCGATTTTGACGTTATGAAATCGTGCTCGGACACATTTGAAGAATTTGGCGTTGCTTACGAGCTTATTATATCCTCTGCACACCGCTCTCCTGAACGTACCAAAGATTACGTTATCGCAGCGGAAGCCAAAGGTGCTCAAGTATTTATTGCAGCTGCCGGTATGGCGGCACATCTTGCAGGTGTTTTAGCGTCTAAAACGATCAAACCTATCATCGGCGTACCGATGAGCGCATCGGCACTTAGCGGTATCGACGCACTTTTATCCACCGTTCAAATGCCTGCTGGAATGCCTGTAGCAACAGTTGCTATCGGTAAAGCGGGAGCAATTAACTCAGCTTATCTCGCAATGCAGATTTTAGCACTTGAAAACGATGAATTACGGATGAAGCTCCAAGAAGACCGTATCGCGAAAGCAAAAAAAGTAGAGATGGATTCTATGGAAATAGAAACCATCCTATAAAAGGCAGCATAATGCACGAGCACTGGATGAGTATCGATGAGTATGCCAGATTGACCCAAATGGATCGCAATTCGGTAGAATCACTCATCGTTCGCGGTAAACTTGTCACGATTGTCGAAGATGGAGAGATCCGCATCGATCCCTCACAAGGGATGTCTGGAATCGTCCCTGCATCGCTCACAGCGCTTAGCGCTTCCCAAGCGGATGTCACGATCGGTGCGAGCTTCGTCGAAAAAACAATCGGCACCATTATCAACCTTCATGAAAAAGTGCTCGTAGCCAAAGAAGAGACGATCGAGTCGATCAAAAATGAGAACCTTTTTTTACGAGAGGCTCTTGGCTCGCTTCAAGAACTTTACGATGAGGACCGTCGAACCATCGCCGTCCTCACCGAACAACTCAAACTTTCCCATCAAGAAGTCGAGTTTATGCGCCGTAAGTACAAACTTATGTGGGGTAAAGTGATCGAAGATCATGCCTCACAATGACCATTCAGTCAGAATGTATCGGATGTATTATTGCCCAAAGCCAACGCGTTTGCCTAGCGATTCATGCGGATGATGTTTTAACCACAAAAATCGTCTCTTTCGTCGAAGCTTCTCTTTCAAACGCCGATTTCACCCTCTCTCCTCCCGTAATCGCCGCACCTTTATATGAGCAAATGGCTCTTTTTGCGGATAAAATCGACCTTTATGATGACGAAAAAAAGCATGCTACTGCTCAAGCACAACACTATATGCCATTTTTACGTGAAACCATCACACAAAACAGTGACCCATTTATGGCTCTTCTCAAAACAGCCGTCGTGGGCAATGTGATCGATTTGGCCGCTGAAGTGACATTTGATTTGCATGGGGCAATTATGTCAGTGTTTGATACCCCTTTTGCCCATGATGATTCCCGTGCATTACGTGAAAAACTCACCCTGGCTAAAACGCTTCTCTACATCGGTGACAATACCGGTGAGCATCTTTTTGATGCATTGGCGATCGAGTCCCTCCAAAAACTGTATCCCGAACTGGACATTACCTATCTGGTACGAGGCAATTTCATCATCAATGATGTCACGATGGAAGAGGCAGTAGACGCAGGGATGGATCAACTCTGTTCGCTGATGAATAGCGGCGTAAACACTCCCGGCTTTGTCTATGAGCGCGCATTGTCCGAAGCACAAACTCTTTTTGACACCGCCGATGTTATCCTCGCAAAAGGGATGGGAAATTACGAATGTATGACTCCGACAAAACGGACTGATATCTGTTTTTTACTCAAAGTGAAATGTTCGGTAGTCTCCCATTCGTTGGGTCATGAGATTGGTTCTATCATCTGTAAGATAAATTAAGTTAGAATAACACACTTTTTTATGGGAACTTTTAATGATAACTTTTGGTGATATGCTTTTAAAACTTCAACAATTTTGGAATGAGCAAGGGTGTGCAATTGTTCAGCCTTACGACATTGCTGCAGGTGCTGGGACATTTCATCCGGCAACCTTTTTACGTTCACTCGATTCACAGCCGTGGGCAGTTGCCTATGTTGCCCCCAGCCGTCGACCGACAGATGGCCGTTACGGCGAAAATCCGAACCGTTTGGGAAGCTACTATCAGTTTCAAGTCCTCATCAAACCTAGCCCTGAGAATATCCAAGAACTCTATCTCAAAAGTCTCGAATATTTAGGACTTAACCTCAAAGAACACGATATCCGTTTTGTCGAGGACAATTGGGAATCTCCGACATTGGGCGCATGGGGTCTGGGCTGGGAAGTGTGGCTCAATGGTATGGAAGTGACACAATTTACCTATTTTCAGCAAGTGGGCGGTGTTGCATGTGATCCAGTAGCCGTTGAGATCACCTACGGGACAGAGCGTCTCGCAATGTATCTCCAAGGAGTCGATACCGTATTTGATATTGTTTGGAGCGAAAATAAATTTGGCAAGACTCTCTACCGTGATATCCACAAAGAAGGGGAGATCGAATTTAGCAAATACAATTTTGAAATTGCCGATACTGCCATGCTTTTTCACGAATTCGAAGCCAAAGCTGCCGAGTGTAAACGATGCTTGGAGGCTCTTCTTCCCCTTCCTGCTTACGATCTGTGCATGATGGCATCCCATACATTTAATACCCTCGATGCACGCAAAGCGATTTCAGTAACGGAACGTGCCAACTACATTTTAAAAATTCGTGAACTTTCCCGTGGATGTGCAGAACTGTATAAATCTCAAGAAGAAGAACGAGTACAAAGAGTTAAAGCCTAAGTACTCTTTGGGCACACTTGATTTCGTCCGCTCTTTTTTGCTTCATAAAGGAGATGATCCGCACGAGCAATCAAGTTTTCACGACCCTCTCCCTCTTCAAGCTGTACGACCCCAAAACTGCAACTCATAGATCCATGTCTAAAATGATACTTTTCAATAATGACACGAAGCTCTTCGGCAACACTGCACGCTTGATTCAATGGGGTATTGGGCAAAATAATGATAAATTCTTCCCCTCCCCATCGTCCTAAAATATCACTTTCACGCAAACGTTTCTGAATAATACGACAGAGATCAATCAATGCTTCATCGCCTACTTGATGACCATAATTGTCATTAATTTTCTTAAAATAATCAATGTCGAAAAAAATAAGACTAAGCGATTGCTGATGCCTGCTTGTATACCCAATGAAGTATTTTATTTGCGATGCAATATAACTTCGATTTGCAACTTTAGTCAATTTGTCCGTATTGGCCAAAGCGGACAATAAAGACTGATTAAATCGTAACCGATAAACCAATCCTGTCAAAAGAGACGTCACGACAGTAGCAAACAAAATGACCATTAGAAACATAGCAATGAAATTTTTTTGCATCGAAGTAATCTCTTTATCCAACACATACGCTATGACATACCCGACTTTATGACGATCAAAACTTTGCAACGGATTAAACATCACAAGATAATCTTGATCGTCAATAGTGGTCATACACACACCATACGTGTCGGATAGTAAAATTTTTTTGAATTGCTTTTGAATCTTTTGATTGATGGTAACAAGGAGTTCCCTCGAAATTAACGGATCTACAACTGCCTCCAGCTGGTTATCGCTGTAAAAGTCTGGACTTAAGGAAGAGACCGAGTAATTGGATCTTTCCTCTAAGAAGGTTGTTTTTTCAACGACCGATTTAGCCAGAATAAGATCATAATGAGCAGGATAAAGTGTTTTTGCCTGCTGACGGATGGCTTCAAAAGAGTAGGAGAGTTCTACTGTTCCCACAAAGTTTCCATCATCAAACAGAGGGAAAACGTGTCGGAATCCATTGAAAATACGCCCCTCCTCAAAACCACTTACACTTTGATGTGTCTGATTGACCCAATCAACTGAAGGGCGAATCCCCTGCAATGAATCCCCAAATTTATTCGGACGGTGAAACCGTAAAAAACTAATGGATCCGGGAAGATGAAATTGGAGTTGTCGTACGTTATTATTTTCGAGAGTAAGATAGAGTTTGTTTAACTCTTGATAAAGTTGTGCACGCAATGCCGCTTGTGTTTGAGGATCTGCATGTATTGCTTTCGCCATTAACTTTGTAATATGCGGCGTGTTGATCGACGTTTCAAATGTCGTTTTAGCGATGATATCAAACGATAAGCGAAGTGATTCAAGTCCTGCATGATGCGTTTCAAACTCTTTTTCCAGATGCAAATCATGCTGTGTTTGGTACATTGCATATAACAAATACGCAATCACACCCAATTGTATGCTCCATGCCAAAAGACCACTTGAAACATACTGCCAAAAACGAGGTTTTTTCGTTATCATATAATTATTATAGCCTACAAAATCTATAAAAAGATTGATTTTGGTACAATTCTATCATGCAAATACTCATCGGTCAAATCGATAAAATCATCTATGAAAACGGTGGTTTTTTTATCGCCGCACTTAAAAGCGGTGAAAAAATCAGCGCACATTATCACGAGAGCGATGTAGAAAACCTCAAAGATGCTGCCGTTACCCTCAAGGGAGCCTGGGAAGTTCACAAAAGTTACGGGAAAACCTTTAAAGCCGAGTTTTTAAACGTCAACCAAAATGAGCTTTTCTTTTTTCTCAACCGCGTGGTCAAAGGATTTACAAAAAAACTCACCGCAGAGCTCATCGAAAAATATACCCAAGAGGGTCTAGTTTCTATTTTAGAAAACGATGTTGAAAAATTGCTCGAAATCAAAGGGATGAACCAAAAACGGCTCGATAAACTCGCAAGCGGGTGGAAGCAGTTTCGCTCTATGCGGCTTCTCGGAGAATTTTTAGCCCCCTACGGTGTAACCCCAGCCCTGCTTCGTCTCATTGCTACTGCGATGAAAGAGGTCAAAGATCCGATTGAAGCCATCAAAAAAAATCCCTATTCTCTCATGCGTATCCACGGAATCGGATTTAAAAAAGCGGATGAAATTGCCCTTGCCATGAAACTGCACCATCATGACCCAAGGCGTATCCAAGCGGCGATGGAATTTAGCCTTAGCGAATATTGTGATCAAGAGGGAAACAGCTGCATTGAGAAAAAGCTCCTTTTTGATAAGCTCGACACGCTTTTGGCGTTGCAAAATAATAACGTTTATGAAGAAGCGCTCGATGATCGAATCCATGAAGGGAGTATCATCATTCTTCCCAGCGGAAAACTCGCCTTGGATCGTATCTATGAAGCTGAAAAGTTTTTGGTGGATATGTTTCAGAAACGTTCCAAGCTGCGTGATGAACCCCTAACAGAAAATTTAGAGAAGTTTTTAGACGAACACTCTCTCGTTTTGGGAGAACAGCAAAAAGAGGCGCTTGAACTCATTAATCACGGTTGCAAACTTTTGCTGCTTGTCGGGTATGCAGGAACCGGGAAAAGCACGACGGCGAAAGCCCTTTTGGATCTGCTAAACACCCGTTATGAGCGGAATTCTATCATTACGTGCGCCCTCAGCGGTATTGCTTCTCAGCGAATAAAAGAACGAAGCGGCTATGAGAGTGCGACGATTCAAAGCTTATTAGTCAAGTTTGAAGCGCACGATAAAATGCCCTACAAAGTCGTCCTCATCGATGAAGCTTCTATGATTAATTCGCTCCTCTTCGCACGGCTACTAGCGAAAATCGAGTCGGATGCAACGATCATCATTGTCGGTGACGATGCACAGCTCCCCCCTATCGGTGCCGGAAGCCCATTGAGCGATTGCATCAGTCTCCACATCGCCCCAATCGTTACCCTCACCCACATCTATCGCCAACGCTCCGATCAGGCCATCGCCCTCATCGCTAATGACGTTCGGCAAGGGGTCATTCCGTCGTATCGGGAGTGTTACGATGATTTTACCTTTAGCCCTGTTGATCTTTCCAACCGCTATGCCCTCAAACAAAGCCTCAGCGGTACTGAGTTTGAAGAAGTCATCCACACCAATACCCAAAATATCCTCTCGCAAATTGCCCAAACCACACTGGAACATCTCCCCATCTCGCGTGCTCATCTCGAAACCAAAAGAATCAAAGAGTATCTGAACCATTTTCAAGTGATCTCGCCGATGCGGGGTAACGCACTGGGGGTGGACAATCTCAATGTCCTCTTGCAAGAATACTTCAACCCCAATCCGAAAAAAAAGATCAAAACACACCGAGGGGAGTTTCGACTGTTTGATAAAGTCGTCCATATCCGTAATGAAAACATGCCTACCCATACGACCGAAGAGTTCAAAGAGGGGATTGAGCCGGTAGAGCGACGTATATTTAACGGGATGTGCGGATTACTTTTTAAACTCGATGAAGAGGACGAACAATGTGCCGTTTATTATCCCAATGAAGAGCTTATTGTCCAGTATACCTACGAAAATGTACGTGATTTGCTCAATCTTTCGTATGCACTGAGTGTCCATAAGGTTCAGGGGATGGAGTACGAAAACGTCGTTATGGTAATGAGTTTTTCCCACCTCATCATGCTCAATACCAAACTTCTTTATACCGCTATCACCCGTGCAAAGAAGCACTGTATCATCATCGGCGAATCAGGTGCGTTTGAAGTAGCCTGCCGCCGTCTTGAGACGACCAAACGTCATACTGTTATGCAAGAACTACTTAGAGGATAAAAATTCTCCATTATTTATTCTGTGTTATACTTATACAATAGATAAATCATACCAAGGAATTTTCCATGAAAGCATTAATGATTTCAGCCATCGTTGCCTCAAGTGTAATGGGCGCAACGCTTGCTGACGAAGCCAAAACAGCCGGATTAAAACCGATCCCTTCCAATGCAAAAGCACTCGAAAAACTCACCTCTAACCCAAAAAATCCAACCACTGCCGCAAAAGTAGAGTTGGGAAAAATGCTCTATTTTGATCCGCGTCTCTCTAAAAGCGGACTGATCAGCTGCAATACCTGTCATAACCTTGCCATCGGCGGCACGGATGGGATGGCTGCCGCGATCGGACACAAATGGACAGCTAACCCCCATCACCTCAGTTCACCGACGGTTTATAACGCAGTGTTCTATTCTCAACAGTTTTGGGATGGACGCAGTCCTCACCTCGAAGATCAAGCCCAAGGCCCGATCCAAGCAGGACCTGAGATGGCAGCACCTAAAGAGTTCGTAACAGGCGTAGTAAACTCGATTCCAACCTATGTAAATAAGTTCCAAAAAGCATACGGGAAAGATGTGAAAATCACATTTGAAAAAGTCGCAGATACCATCGCTGTTTATGAGCGTACCTTGGTCACCCCATCACGCTACGATGATTTCCTAAACGGTAAAACAAAAGCACTGACAGCCTCTGAGCAAAAAGGGCTTAAAACCTTTATAGACAAAGGGTGCGCAACGTGCCACAATGATATCGCGCTGGGCGGAACCATGCAGGCATTCGGTGCTGTTGCCCCCTACAAACACCTCGAAGTGGGTGATTTCCGTGGCGATAAAAACGGTATGGTTCGTGTACCGACGTTGCGTAACGTTACCGAAACGGCTCCCTATTTCCACAACGGTCAAATTGCGACCCTTAGCGAAGCGATCAAAGAGATGGGACGTATCCAGCTCGGTGTTGATTTGAATGATAAAGAGACCAATGAGATCGAAACATTCCTCAAAGCGTTAGAGGGTAAAAAACCTCAAGTGATTTATCCGATGCTTCCGGCTTCTACGTCTAAAACACCTAAAGTGGATGTTATTAATAACTGACCTTACGCACTTTTTGTTTTACAGTTCTAAAAGTAGCTTTTTCTCTTCGTCATTCCCGCGAAGGCGGGAATCCAGCTGTTCTTTGAAAGAGAAAGATCCTGAATCAAGTTCAGGATAACGAAAAGTGTCGTAACACGGAATGATAGTACTACCTACACTCAATCCCCACAAACTCTTTTTGATACTTTTCACATTCGCTTCTCGGTACCTGTAAAAGACGCGGCTTTTTTTCGGGATCAAGCCAGCTCAGCATCTCCAAAAGGGGCTTTTCATCCATTGCGGTACATCCGGATGTAGGGGTATTATTGGTTTTATTGAGATGAAAAAAGATGCACGAACCCCGTCCCGATATTCCATTTGGATTGTAATCAATTATGGCTCCGTGACGATAAACGCCATCGCTTCGACGCATCACTTCATAACTTTTGGGAGGATTTTGTGGATTTAAAAGAGCCATTTTATTATAGTGACTGTCATTGACATCATCCACACAAATCAATTTCTCATCGGCATGAAAATAGGGCATAGTAGAATTTGGCTGTGGATCGTATCCAAACGTAGAGGTGATCGGGAACACTCCCGCAGGGCTCCGTCCGTCTCCTTCCATTTTAAGGGTTTCATACCCCTCTGCCCAGCCCAAACCGCTTCGTCCAAGCGTCACGTGCACAGGTTCACCTACTGTGTGCCAAACCACCTCTTTTTCATACCGTTGAAGCCACCCGGCTGTCGAATTTTGTTCAGGTGAAAGGACAACAACCAACTGCTCGTGACCCCACACAGACGAAAACGTCATCACAATAAAAAAAATAAAAAACTTTTTAATCATATTTTTAGCCAGGACTTAGTTTATTTTAAAGTTAGGTAGTATAGCATAATGAAAATCATGGGGGTAAGAAGGATGAACATTACTGTTCGAAATGCGTCAGAGAGCGATGTGCCATTTATAGCTGAAGCTCTTCTGGAAAGCTCCCGTGCCGGAAAAAAAGTGGGGATATTCGATTTTATCTTCAACACCTCCGATGAGACAAAACTTTTAGAGTTTTTACGAAAATTCACCTTCACGACAACAAAAAGCTATTGCCATTTTTCTAATTTTATGATTGCTGCTGTGGATGGGGTAAGTGCCGGTACTATTTGCGGGTATGAACCTCGTATCGCGACCCATGACATTTTTGCCCGTGCCCTTGAAGAGGTCGGTATCGATGAAACCTATCATGAACGCATTGCAGGGTATCTGTTGTGTGAACCTGAAATCGATAACAAAACATGGGTGTGTGATTTTATGGTCGTAAAACCCGAATTTAAAAGTTTTGAAATATTAAAAGAATTGGTCCGAAAAAGCATGCTCACTGCGCGTCTCAAAGGATACCGAAAAGTTCAGACCATGGTGGAGATAGGCTCCGTTGAGACAGAAATAATCTACAAAAAACTCGGATTCAGCATTATTGATGAAAAACGAAGTGAATACTATGAAGAACAGTTTGGTCGTGCAGGTATAATACGACTTCAAGCTATACTATAAACTAGACGCCAATCGGAATCAAATCCCGATTAGCTACGTTAACACTAGGTTTCCTTCGACAGGAAGCCCAAGCGCACGTTGTGCTCATTTTTTTGAAATAAAAAACGTTCCGCAATAAGGATTTCCGATCGAATACGCAAGCCTAGGGCTCATCCCTCCTTTTATCGCTATCGTTCTTGCCCTCTTTAGCCGATCGGTTTTTGTAGCCCTTATCGCTGCCATTCTCGTCGGAGAATTTATTATCGCTGATTTTCAACCCATCCAAATGTTCATTTTACTATTTGAACGATTTGAAGGGCTCTTGAGTGAGCTATGGGTTCTCAAAACTTTAGCCTTTGCCATCATGGTGGGGTCTGTTATGAGTTTAATCGAAAAAAGCGGCGGTGTCGCAGGACTTGTTCATGAGCTCAGCGTACAACGTCCGTGGGTGCGTTCAAAGCGTGGGGCTCTCATGCCAAGCTTTATCGCCGGATTGGTGATTTTTATCGAATCCTCCATCACCTCACTCGTTGCCGGAGCTATCGGACGACCATTTTGCGATCGCTACCATGTATCACGCGCTAAGCTCGCGTTTGTATGCGACTCCACTTCTGCACCGGTGTGTTCTATCATTGCCATTAACGGTTGGGGAGCATTGCTCATGGGACTCATCGGCGGACAAATCGCAGCCGGGCTGATTGCAGGCGAAGAGGCACGCTGGCTCATTTCGGCAATCGGTTACAATTTTTACGCTTATATCGCTCTCATTGTCACGTTTGTCGCTATCTGGTACAACATTGACATCGGGCCTATGAAACATGCGACTGTTTCAGAGCCCTCTTTGGAGTGCGAAGAGAGCAAAGGCTCTGCAAAACTCTTTTTATGGCCTCTGGTGTGGATGATCGGAGGGGTATTGGTTTTTATGGTGATAACGGGCAACGGTAATTTACTGGCAGGTTCAGGATCAACCTCTATTTTTTATACCCTCCTTCTCACACTGCTGATGATGTATGCTTATTATCGCTACAAAAATGCCATGAGTACCTCTGATTTTGTTCGCTCATCTCTACAAGGGGCTAAATCGATGGTTCCTATTGCATTGATACTCCTTTTGGCTTTTGCAATCGGCGGTGTGAGTTCTGATATGGAGGTAGGACAATACCTTGCATCCTTTATCGGCAATTACCTTCCCTCAAGTTATCTTGCAGCAGCTATTTTTGTCCTCTCTGCCATCATTGCTTTTGCTACGGGAACGAGCTGGGGAACGTTTAGCATCATGCTCCCCATTGCGGTTCCCTTAGCAGTAGGTCTGGATGCTCCCGTCGCACTGGCTATGGGTGCCGTCATCTCAGGAGGAGTTTTCGGCGATCACTGCTCCCCAATTTCCGATACAACGATTATTTCTGCCATGGCAAGCGGATGCAGTGTCCAAGAACACACCAAAACCCAACTCCCCTACGCCCTCATCTCTGCGGGAATTTCTCTCTTCTTATTTGTCATTATAGGGTTAATCCTTTCCTAATCCGCTAATCCTCCACTAACACTTGTGTGCGATAATAACACTATCAAAACACAAGGAGACACCATGAAAACGATCAATCTTGTCGCTCTTTTGAGCGTAATCACTTTTTCAGCAATAGCAGAGGAAACGCCTCTTATGACACAAACCCAAAATCAAGGGCAGTCTACGAGAATTGAACAACAAGCAGAGCGTCAAAACATGCAAACCAATATGAACGAAAACAAGTTAGGCGAGCAAGTAGGGACAGGTTCACAGAATCGAATCCGAACACATAAACGTATCCATACACATGCACAAGATGGTAGTGGCGGTGGACAAAATATGGGTAGCGGCATGCAAGGCGGCGGTATGAAGCGTGGCGGACGATAAACTATCCGCTCCTGCTAATACTCTAAAATACAAAGGAAATACCATGAAAACGATTAAACTTATCGCTCTTTGGAGCTTAGTTGCCCTTAACGGATTCGCAACGGATTATAACACTATGACAATGACTGAACTGCAAGCAATGCGCGGAACTATATCCGAAGCGGAACGGGCTCCTTATGAAGCCGAAATGCAAAGCAGAGTTCAAGCAATAACAACACAAGAAGAGCGCCAAGCATTTCAAGCGAATATGCAACAAAATAAAGGTGGGTTAGAAGGCACAACGAGTTCACAAACTCAACCACAACCACAAGCGCGTACACAAATGCAACTGCAAACTCAAATGCAAACGCAACAACGAACGCGTATGACAAGCGGTCAAACGCGCTAAAGCCATGAGGGATCTCCCTCAAACACCTCTGTTTTGTAGACTTTTTTTTCTTCTTCACAACACCATGCTAACACTTCACTAACACTTCTATATTACAATGATTCCAATTTACCAAAGAAAAGAGGAATATAATGAAGTTCTCAAAAGAAATAATCTCTCTCTCACTTGCAGTATCTGCAGCAGTTTGGCTGATAGGGTGTGGAGGGGGTGATGATACTGTCACCTCAACTGCGCCAGCCGAAACAACGATCACAGTGAGCGGAACAGTCGCCGATGGATATCTCGTGGGGGCAAAAGTATGTTTGGATAAAAACTTCAATGATCTCTGTGATGCGGATGAACCGACGGCAATTACCGATGCGAGCGGTAAATACACCTTTATTCTTAACGAAATGGCAGTGACAGAGTTTCCCCTGATCGTCGAAGCCAATGCCAGTACCATTGATTTGGATACCCATACGCCGATCGGTCAAGAATGGCATTTTAAAGCTGTAGCCGGAAAGGGTAGTTTTATCTCTCCTCTGACAACATTGGTTGCGCGTGATATGGATTTGAATACCTCATTGACGCTCACACAAGCGATGAGCAATCTTCAAAATGATTTGGGGCTGGATATCAATACCTCGGTCGACTATGTGGCAGCTGGTAATGTAAGAGCGCACAATGCCGCCCAAATTATCGCTCGCTCGTTAGCGGTAGCCGAAACGAACTTGACGGCTGCAGCATTAATGAATACAAATGAGAACCTGATACGCCTTCTGGCCGCCAAACAGGTTCGTTCTCAAAGTGCCGCTATAAAAGCGGCGGCTGATCTCAATAATACTGCATTTCTTTGTGATGTCAATACAACTGATGTTCCTACACAAATTACCGAACTAACGATTGCCTTAGAAGTCACATTGTCATCGCAGCTTCAAGCGGACTTACTCTTTATGTGGGAAGAAGAGAGATTGGCGCGCGATGTTTACAATACAATGTACGCCAAATGGGGTTCTAAAATTTTCACCAATATTGCTACCAATGGGGAGCAAACCCATATCAACAGTATCAAATCAATGATCGACAAATATGAAGTATCAACGACAGGGTATTCCCAGCCGGCGATCGTCGGAGTTTTCGTCAATCAAGATCTTCAAAGACTGTACGATATCCTAATAGTAAAAGGGAACAAATCCCTGATTGACGCGTATGAGGTGGGGCAGCTCATCGAGATTACCGACATAGAAGATTTGGATAAACGATTGCTTCCAACAGATTTACCGGCTGATATTCGTGCGGTTTATGAGAGCTTACGCAAGGGGAGTGAAAGCCATCTTGCAGCATTTAATAAGCAACTCTAAAAAAATAGTCTATAATATATTTTAATCACAAAGGGGGAGTCTTTGAAAATTTTATTACTCGAAGATGACCTCCTCCTTGGCGAAACCCTCGAAGAGCTACTCAACGATGCTCATTACGATGTCCATTGGGTCAAAGACGGTGAAGAGGCGGCTGAAGCAACCTTTGACACCCCCTATGATCTTTATATTTTAGACATTAATGTTCCCAAAATCAATGGACTCAAACTGCTCGAAGAGTTACGGGAAGCAGGCGATGATACACGGGTTATATTTATCAGTGCGCTGAGCGATATTGCCTCGATCTCCAAAGGATTTCATTTGGGTGCAGAGGATTATCTCAAAAAACCATTTTTCCCGGAAGAATTGCTCGTACGTATTGATGCAAAATTTACCAAATCCCAAAAAATCATCCAACATGGAGAGATTACGTTTAATCCCCAAAACAATGAAGTGCACAAAGAAGGTCAGCTCATTACTCTCGGAGACGTTCAGCTTCCCATGTTACGGCTCTTTATCCAAAACATCGGTAAAACACTTCTAAAAGAGGATCTCTTTGATCTGATGGAACACCCAAGCGACAGCGCACTGCGTGTCGCCATCAACAAACTTAAAAATACGACAAATTGGGAAATTCAAAACATACGCTCTGTGGGATATCGTCTTGAAACACGCTGAAACAGAGTCCTTTAGAAAAAGTTTTTTGGTTTTTTTTATTGCCTTATCTCTTTTAAGTGCCTTAGTTTTTTGGTTTGAATACAGTCAAAAACGTCATGCTCTCGAAGAGGCTGTTTTCAATGAGATGAAGGTGTGCAGTTTTGATCTCAAATGCCAACAATTCACCTTTGATTTTGCACCTTTACACACCGCTACACTTTATATGCTCAATCAGGATGAGACCGGATATTATGCTCTTTTCTCCATTCCCAGCAGTAAGTATGCTCTTAAGCTTCATCTCTCACAGGAGCGTTTCGATATTATGCTGCATCAAACACGCAATACACTCCTTCAAGCTTTCTTGATTACCCTCTTCTTTTTAGGAGTGATCTCCGCCCTTTTCTCACTCTATACGCTCCATCCATTGAGAAAAGCATTGCGTTTAACCGAAGAGTTTAGTCGTGATATTCTCCATGATTTCAATACACCGCTTTCCAGCCTACGGCTGAATGTCAGTCTCCTAAACGTCTCCCCCAGTGAAGCCAAAAAAATCCAGCGGATTGAGCGAAGCATTGAGACGATGATTTCACTGGGGAACAATTTACGCAGTTATCTCGAAGGGCATCCTCTTCAAAAAGAGAGCATCGATTTACACACACTCCTCAAAGAACGCATCGCTAATATTCAAAAACTTTATCCCACTATTTCTTTTATGCTTGATGATGCTGATTTATCTATTAACGCTAACCACGATGCTATCGTCCGAATACTCGATAATCTTTTGAGCAATGCAGCCAAATACAACAAAGAAAACGGTTCCGTATGGATTTATATCAATTCGCAGGCCAAAACACTTCATATCGACGACAACGGTAAAGGGATTGAACATCCTGACAGAATATTTGACCGTTTTTATAAAGAGCATGATCGAGGATTAGGGATCGGCTTGCATATCGTCAAAAAACTGTGCGATGAGCTCAAAATACCCATCCATGTCAAAAGTGTTTTACATCAAGGAGCCAGGTTTACACTCGATCTGCACGCGCTAACATTTCACTAATACTTCTAAGCTATTATGATATACTTAAATAGATGAAGGATAAAAAATGAGATTATTACCCCTTATTTTTACAACTACATTCCTTGTGGGTAGTGTGTATGGTGATGTTTCTATGGATGCGCAAATTGAACAAATTATGAATGCACCTGCAAATGAGCGTGTAGGGCTTATGAACCAACTTAAAACCAAACTTGCCGGTATGAATGAAAGTGAGAGAAATGAAGCGTTGCAAAAGCTTCAAAATGGAATGGGCCGAGGAATGGGTAAAGGTTCACAAAATCATCTCTCCCCTATGCCGATGCAGCACATGAAGGCAAGCGGTTCAGCTCAACGCCAAATGAATACCCATACTCAGCCTAATTTTTCCAATCGGCACTAAGGATAGCGCATTTGAAATCACTACTTTGTCTCTTGCTATTGGGTGTTCTTCATGCGCAAGGTGCAAATGATGCTGATTTTGATGGAGTGGATGACGCAATAGACAAATGCCCAAATACCCCTTTTAGTGATCTCGCTGATGCTTATGGATGTACCACACGGACGCTTTATACCCAAACTTCCTACGATATCATCATGGGGGTTAATTTCTCTAACCTGAATGCCAATACCTTGGAAGATACGAAAACCTCCACTACTACCTTTCAAGCTGATATGTATCACGGTAATCTTTCAGCACAACTTCTCACCTCCTATTTTAAGTCTGATGAGAGTACGTATAGCGATAGAGGATGGAATGACACGCACGTTAGCCTCTTTTACACTGCCAAGCCAATCGAAGAGTTAATCATTCAAACAGGAATTGGAGTTCTTTATCCCACCTACTCTACGGGATACGACAATGAAGCGATCGATTATCGCGGCAGTGTTACCTTGCAATACAATTTCAATGCGCAAGTCAATCTTATCGGAGGATACAACTATACCTTTATCAATGATACCGATATTGCTAACATCGCCAGCTACCAAAATACCAATGCTTTTTATGGCGGAATAGGGTATATGAGTCCTAATACTACCTCTATCCATCTCTCTTACGCCCATTCACAGAGCATCTACTCTGGAGTTGATCCTATCGAAACCCTCTCACTTGCTACTTTTATCCCTGTCAATACCCAGTGGTTTGTTTTGGGAGATTATAAATACGGTCTTAGTGATACGGCCAGTGATCATGAAGTGGCTCTCCGTGTAGGGTACGCTTTTTAAGCGCTATAATAGCAGTATGATTAAAGCCAAACTCCTCCTCCTTGAAGATGATCCCAACCTCTCTGAGAGTGTGAGCGAATATCTCGAGGAGTGCGGATATGAGGTGGTATGCAGGTACGATGCCGCATCGGCCGAAGACGTACTGTATGAGCAAAAGTTCGATCTCCTTCTCCTGGATGTAAATGTCCCTGACGGAGATGGATTTTCACTGCTAAAAAACTCTCGTCGTGAGGGAACCACTACCCCTGCCATCTTTATCACATCCCGAAATGCTATGGATGATGTAGAAGAAGGGTTTACGAGCGGCGGGGATGATTACCTGCGCAAACCCTTTGCTCTTAAAGAGTTATTGCTGCGGATCCAAACGATTTTAAAGCGCAATTTTTATCATCCTCCCACAGAATCACTTGATTTAGGAGAGGGTATCACTTATGATACCATCAATCAGATTTTAACCATAAAAGGGGTAGTCCAGCCCCTTCAACTCAAAGAGCATAAACTTCTCAAACTTTTTTTACAGCATAAAGGAGAGCTTCTTACTCACGAAGTCATCATGGAATATCTATGGGACTATGAAGAGACCCCCAGTGACGGCTCGCTTCGAACCTATATCAAAACACTTCGTAAATTACTGGGAGGTGAGCGTATTGTCAGCCACAAACGCCTCGGGTATCAATTCCGCTAAATACCGAACCCTAAAACGCTTTTTGACTCTGTATGGGGTAATGAGTGTTTTGATTTTAGCCCTCATCGGAACCCTCTATTATCAATTTCAGCGGGCTCAAATGCTCTCCTCGCACCGTCTTGCGATGCAGCTGCAAAGTGAAACCTACATTCCAAGGGTAAAACAATGGCTCGAGAGCGGGCATAATTTAGCCACTTTTCCACACGATTTAGCCTATAAAACCGCCCTTTACGGATACGATAAAGATGTACTCGTCGGCACTATCCAAAATAACACCCTTGATTTTAATGAAAACATTGCCCTTGACGATCATCATATCCATCTCGTTTTACCTCTCTCCCCGTATGGCTTGGGGGAATACTACCTCGTATTTGAAACGTATGACGATGCGTTATGGCGCACACAATTTTGGATCCATGCAGCGCTTTTTGGTTCCTTGCTTGTTCTTCTCCTCGCATTGGTGGGGTTTGGACTCTCACGGCTTCTGCTGCGTCCGATGAACGAAGCGATCACCCTGCTCGATGATTTCATCAAAGACACCACGCATGAGCTTAACACCCCCGTGAGCGCTATCTTGACGAACCTCGAGTCACTGGGTGACACCGATTTTCCCGAAGCCGTACAAAAAAAACTCAAACGGATCGAAATCGCCTCACGCACTATCTCAACTCTCTATGATGATCTAACGTACCTCATCCTCAATCACGACCTCGCCATCCACAATATCGAGCTTGATTTAAGTGCATTGGTCTGTGAGCGTATTGAGTATTTCCGTCACCGTATCGAGCAAAAAAAGATACAGTTGTCTCTTCATATTGCTGAAAACATCGTATTGACTATCGACCGTACCAAGGCGACCCGCCTCATCGATAATCTCCTCTCCAATGCGATCAAATACAACCGGATGGGCGGAAAAATCACGATCATGCTCGATATCGATGGATTGTGTATCGAAGATAACGGCATCGGGATACCTCACGATATGATCGAACGGGTATTTGAACGCTACACCCGCGCCGATAAAAGTGTCGGAGGATTTGGAATCGGATTGCACATCGTCGCGATGATAGCAGTAGAGTATAATTTAAAGATTACCATCGAATCGGAAGAAAAAAAAGGGACAAAGATTTGTGTGGAGTGGAAACACGCAGTCAATACTCTCTAAAAAAGGACTACCATGGATAAAATAACAATCGTTTGCCCACACTGCCTCAAAACAAACGCGTTACCAAAAAAAGAAAGTTATATGAAGGCAAATTGCGGACATTGCAAAAAATCGCTTCTGGATACCCATCCTATCGAGCTTAACGCAAAGAACTTTGACCATTTTATTGCCAATAATGATATCCCTATTGTTGTCGATTTTTGGGCACCGTGGTGTGGACCATGCAAGATGATGGCTCCGACATTCACTTCTGTTGCAGCACACTTTCCACTGAAAGCCAGATTTGTCAAAGTCAACACCGAAAACGAACAAAGCTTAGGGGCAAAATTTGGAATCCGAAGCATCCCCACTCTCATTCTCTTCAAAAATAACAAAGAGATCGATAGAGTCTCAGGGGCTCTCGATGCCAATTCACTCAAAAATTGGGTGAGTAAAAATCTATAATACTCTCTCGAGAGTATTATTTTAAGGTTGCAATATACTCGGCTACTGCCTTCATATCCGCATCGCTAAGGGTTGCTGTTTGCCCTTTCATCAGAGCACCCATCCCTTTGGTGTTACGCGTTCCCGCTTTGTACCCTTTTAGGGCGTCAAGAGTTTTATCACTTTTCCATCCGGCAATCACTTCTGATTTTCCAAGAGCCGCTTTTTCACCTTTTTGACCGTGACAGGCAGCACATTTTTGATACAAAGCACTGCCATCCGCAGCGCTCAACGCAAGTGTAAGTCCTAATAGTGCAAGTAATGTTTTCATTTTGTATCCTTTTTATTATTTTATACGCCGAAGGAACAAAGTCCCTCTCGGCTACGCTAACGCTTAGTTTCCTTCGGCAGGAAGCCCAGCGCACATTTGTGCTTATTTTTTCAATGTATTTCCATTAACCACAACTCGGTACATTTCCTGAATCACTGCCGTACTCTTTGGCAAAATCACCGACATCTTGGAGTTTATCCTTCATATCGGGATTTGTGAGTATCGGTACCGCTTTTGGAAATTTTTCACCATACTCTTTTATAAACCCTTTTGCGTTATCAGCAAAAAGCTCTTCCCACTCCGCTACCGTATGATCCGCGGCAAACTTCGTCCCGTTCATCCCAAAGGATGCTTTAAACGATTTGAGATACGTTTTTTGACCCATTTTCGTATCAGCTTGTGCCACTGAGGCAACTATGGCTAAACTAGCAAGCAACAGTAAAAACTTTTTCATCTTCAACTCCTCTTTTTGTGAGAGTCTCTTGCGAGATTCTCTTTGGATAAGGACAGTATAGAAGATTATTGTGGAGCGATTGTGAAGAGGAGTGATTAGTGTTGAAGCGTCTCTATCAACCTGTTAATTTGCTTTTCTTGCTCATAAAGGGCAAAATTTTTACGAACATACGCATGAAGGAGCGCTTTAAGATCGTTATTTCCATCAACCGCAAAATCTTCTTTCATTTTAGCGTTCAGAAAACGGGAAAAATCCTCTTCGACATCAATGTCGTACCGTCTAGCATTGAGGGTAAGAGAGACTTGAACGCTCACGATTATCCCAACAAGCTTTCGATTTTAGAGACAATCGCTTCAATCTCAATATCTTTTTCCAACAGCTCATCATTCAGCTTAGAAATCTCATCGTCTTTGGTTTTAAGAGAGGCGTGAAGAGCCGCGATTTCTGCTTGAAGCGCTTTGAGTTCATCGGCTGCACCAGCGTGTTTATCAATTAATTGAGTTGTAAGGGTAGTGAGACGTTCTATAGGTGTAGGATTAAAAAGCATGATTAACCTTGGGTATGGATGTGTTGATTATAATTCTATCATATTTTCCCATTATGGATGAGCAATTGCCAGTTTTTAAAGTTCATACTCCCTACCAATTTGCATGATTAGTAATCTCTATTATTATGTAAGAACTGTTCAAACTCCACTGAGGGAAGCGGCTTGCTGAAATAATACCCCTGGACTTCATTACATCCGTGCAGACGTAGGAATGCTAACTGTTCAGCAGTCTCCACGCCCTCTGCTATCGTTTGCAATCCTAGGTTATGCGCCATATCGATGATGGCAATTACGATAGCGCGGTCGTCAGGAACATCGGAGATATCACGGATAAAGGATTGATCTATTTTTAGTTTGTATACTTTGAACTGTTTCAAATAGCTTAGCGAAGAATAGCCGGTACCAAAATCATCGATTGACATACGGATACCTTGTTCATGAAGTTTGTTCATGACATCAATCACAGATTTTGGATCGTGCATCGTAACGGCTTCGGTCAGTTCTAATTCTAGATATTCGGGTGGCAATTGTACTTCTTCCAGAATGTCTGTGACCAGTGTAAGCAAATTTTTCTGCCGAAACTGTATTGCAGATAAATTTACCGCGATTATCATAGGAACAAATCCACTATCTATCCACTCTTTCGTCTGTTGAATTGCAGTACGGAGAACCCATTCCCCAATTTCAATGATTTGACCGCTACTTTCAGCTATTGGAATAAACTCGGCAGGGGAAATCATCCCTAATTCTGGGTGATGCCATCGCAATAGAGCTTCTGCTCCTATAATGCGGCCATCTTCAATAGCAACTTGTGGTTGGTAATATACTTCAAGTTCATTTCGTGCCAGTGCATGACGCAGTGCATTTTCCAATTGCAGGTTACGAGCCAAATTCAGCTGCATCTCTTGTGTAAAAAAATGGAAACCGTTGCGGCTGCTATTCTTGACCCTGTACATAGCGGTGTCAGCATTTTTTAGTAGCGTTTCCAAATCTTCACCGTCATTTGGATAGATGGCAATACCGATTGAAGGGGTTATAGTCAGCTCATTGTGTTCAATTATAGAGGTTTTTGAAATTTCTGTAATCAGTTTTGTGGCAATATGCATGGCCGCATTCGAATCGGTATTGGGGAAAAGCATAATGAACTCATCACCTCCCAATCGTGATACAGTATCTTCGTCCCGAACCGTTGCCTTGATTCGTTTTGCTATCTCTATCAAAACATGATCACCGATAGTATGTCCTAAGGTATCATTGATATTTTTAAAATGATCCAGATCCAGAAACATCACCGTTAAAGGCTCATTCTTACGTTGTGCCATACCGAGAAGATAAGCAACCCGATCATTCAGCATGACACGATTTGGCAAGCCGGTTAGTTGGTCGAAATGGGCAAGGTTTTCAATGTGTGCTTCAGCACTCTTTCTATCAGTAATGTCTTCTTTGATAGCCACGTAATTGGTTATTTTCCCATCAGCTTGTTTTACGGGAGAGATGATAGCCCATTCGATGTAGATGCTTTTGTTTTTGCGGCGATTGGTAAGTTCACCATGCCATATGTCGCCACGAGTTAAATGAGCCCACATCTCATCATAAGTTGATTGAGGTGTTTCATCTGATTTCAATATACGAGGATTTTTACCAAGCGCTTCATCCTTACTGTATCCTGTTACCTTTGTAAACATGGTATTAACATATTCTATGTTGCCATCGATATCAGTAATAACAATTGAATTTGGACTTTGTTCAACGGCTAACGAAAGCTTTAAAAGGGAATTTAATGATACTTTGCGTTCGGTAATATCTTGAATCGTACCTACCATTTTTAGAGGCAATCCATTCGTATCGAATTCAAGTTTTCCTAGACCGTGTACCCAATGCACAGATTGGTCATCCTGACGAACAATACGATATTCTTGGTCGAAGAGTTTACCCTTGGCAATCACTTCGTTTTTCAAGTAGTAATCCATTCTTGTCCGTTCATCAGGATGAACTATAGCAATCCATCCTGCTATGGTGCGCTCATAAGCTGGTTTTATCCCAAATAACTGATCCAGCGTCTCCGAGCTTGTCCATGCTCCTGTAGATAAATCAAGAATGTAACTCCCAAGTCCCGCAATCATTTGAGATTCTTTGAGAAATTGTTCACTTTCAATCAGTGCTGTCTCTACTTGTTTACGCAAAGATATATCTTCAATTACTTTAATCAAATATTTTGCACTTTTATCATTGTTTCGTACTAGAGAAGCTGTAAGATTGATCCAAACCACTTTTCCCGTTTTATGAATATAGCGTTTTTCCATACTATAGGTTTGTATATTCCCGGAGAGCATCTGGTGGATGTACTTTAGATCACTATTCAGATCATCAGGATGAGTGATGGTTTGGAATGTTCGTTGTAATAATTCTTCTCTTGTGTAGCCAACAATATCGCAAAATTTTCGATTCATCTCCAGCCAATTTCCATCTGGGCTAACATGAGCGATCCCGACAGCCGCTTGATTGAAGGTCGAGCGGAATGCCTCTTCGATTTCACGCAAAGCAGCTTCTATCTGTTTCTGCTCTGTAATGTCTTTTCCAAAAGCAGCAAGAGATTCCATATCACCATTTGTATTATATACCGGATAGCAATGGAAGGAATAATACAACCCATTCCAGCTGTCTTCAAAACTCATACTTTCCCCGGTACTGAAAACTTCTTCAATTCTTCCTCTTCTGCGCTCAGCCACCTCTGAAGGGATTAAATCAAAAATAGATTGGCCAATCAGCTCCTCACTGTTTTTTCCAAATCTCTGAGCCCCTATAATATTAATTATTGAGATGGTACCGCTTCGATCAAGGAGGAAGATGCTTTCTTGAGTAGCATCAAGAATAGCCCGCATCTTTAGGTCGCTTTGTTTGAGATTTTTATCACTCTCGTTAACTTCGTGTACAAGAATCTGTTTCTCTTGCTTCAGATCATTATTCATTCGTCGTAAGTGCCATGTCAGAAAAGGAAGGCTCAATACGATAGTGCCAAAAAGGCGAAGTAAAAGCTCGAAAGCTTCCTTTCGTAACTGTTTGTTGATAGCATCGATTTGAATATCAGCCGCGATGACATAGGTATGGCCGTTGGGGCTTTTCATGGGAAGAAAAACGCTCCGAAAAGTTCCCCACTTGTCCGTATATTCGTCATAACTTTTTTGATGGGTTTGAAAAACTTTTTTCAACTCATTACTGGCATCATCATAGTGTTCAAAATAGTGAGTTAAATTAACTCCGGTTTTACGTTCTTCATCCGTAGCGCTTGATGCCGTAAAATAGATTTTGCCGTTTCTTTGAATCATTGTATAAAGATAAATCACTTGCATACTCTTCGCAAGCTTACTTAATCGGTCAACATCCTGATCGTATTCAGTTCGTGTAATAGATGTGGCTTCAAGGGCACGGTCATGAAATTTTGGGGTGAGAATGGTATCCATTGTATTCGCAGAAACAAGAAGTCTCTCATCAATCTGTTTATAAAGCGTTGCTTTATGGTGTTGATATTCAAAATAGCTAAAAAAAATAACTCCTAGAATAAATAAACTAAACGTCCCAAGAAGTATAAATAAATCGGTTTTGTTTTTCATTTTAACTGAATTTCCTTACTCGAGCTATTTTGACTGACCAAACATATCATTTATATTAAAATATTTAAAATTATGCTCTTTGAAAATGTATCATCCTCTACTGTAAGAAAGTGTATCCAAAAGTTGATTGTAATCTATAAGGATTGAGTGAAATGCTTTATCAGTACTTTTTCTCAAAAACCTCATTCGAAAGCTCCCCTTAACTCAGCAGCCTATAGGTAGTCATCCACCATGGAAAACAGGTTTTCCGCTATAATTCGCCCACTATTATCGAAACCAATTCAGGGTTATTCATTGCCGCTATTTAAAGTTCATACACCGTATCAAAGTGCCGGCGATCAGCCTGTTGCTATTGAAGCACTCGCATCTGGTATCAAACGAGGAGAGCGCTATGTTGCCCTCGAGGGGGTGACGGGAAGCGGTAAAACCTTCACGATGGCAAAAGTCATTGAGAGCGTTCAACTTCCCACCATCATCATGACCCATAACAAAACCCTCGCAGCACAGCTGTACAGTGAGTTTCGTTCATTTTTTCCCAACAATCATGTCGAGTATTTCGTCAGCTACTATGATTATTATCAGCCCGAGGCGTACATTCCCCGTCAAGATCTCTTCATCGAAAAAGACAGCTCTATTAATGATGAGCTCGAACGCCTCCGCCTCTCTGCCTCTGCCAATCTCCTAAGCTACGATGATGTGATCGTCATAGCGTCCGTCTCTGCCAACTACGGACTGGGTGATCCGGAAGAGTATGAAAAAATGGTGCAGGTTGTCGCCGTTGGGGATGAAATCAATCAAAAAAAACTACTCCTTCGTCTCGTTGAGATGGGCTACTCTCGAAACGATGCCTATTTTGACGGAGGAGATTTTCGAGTAAACGGCGAAGTGGTCGATATTTATCCTCCGTACTGGCAAGATCAGGCGGTGCGTATCGAATTTTTTGGGGATGAAGTGGAACAAATCCGTTTCTTTGAACCCCTAAGCAACACGATGACGGAAAAGATGGAAACCATCACCATCTACGCCACCAGCCAATTTGCCGTCGGGCAAGAAAAACTCTCTCGTGCGATTAAACGGATCGAAGATGAACTGGGGGAACGGCTTCAAGAACTTGAAGCTCAAGGCAAGATAGTGGAGGCCCAGCGACTGCGACAGCGGTGTGAGTTTGATCTCGAAATGTTGCAAGCCACGGGAATGTGCAAGGGGATCGAAAACTATTCTCGCCTCCTCACAGACAAAAAAGCAGGAGAAGCCCCCTATACGCTGCTCGATTATTTCACCCTCCATCACGATAAATTCCTTATTATTGTCGATGAATCGCATGTGAGCTTGCCGCAGTTTCGGGGGATGTATGCAGCGGATCGGAGTCGAAAAGAGGTGCTTGTCGATTACGGATTCAGACTTCCAAGCGCACTCGACAATCGCCCTCTTATGATTGACGAATATCTCAATAAATCTCCTCACTATCTCTTTGTTTCTGCTACCCCATCGGCGCAAGAGCTCGAACTAAGCTCCACCGTAGCGCACCAAATCATTCGGCCGACAGGTCTTCTCGATCCTCCCATCATTATCAAATCCAGCACCAATCAGGTCGAAGATCTGCACGATGAGATCAAAAAAACCGTTGCATTGGGTGATCGTATCCTCGTCACGGTATTGACCAAAAAAATGGCGGAAGCCCTAACCAAATACCTCGCCGATTTAGGGGTAAAAGTCCAATACATGCACTCTGAGATCGATACGATTGAGCGTAACCAGATCATTCGCGGACTTCGCGTAGGGGATTTTGATGTATTGATCGGAATTAATCTTTTGCGAGAAGGTCTTGATCTCCCTGAAGTGAGTTTGGTGGCGATTTTAGATGCTGATAAAGAGGGATTTTTGCGTTCCGAAACGGCCCTCATCCAAACCATCGGACGTGCAGCGCGTAATGAGCATGGACGTGTTATCCTCTATGCCAACAGAATTACAGGGTCAATGGAGCGTGCGATTGCCAAAACGGACGCACGGCGTGAAAAACAGGAGGCGTTCAACCGTGAACACGGGATAACCCCTACAACTACCAAACGCTCTCTCGATGAAAATCTCAAACTCGAAGATGTCGGCGATCTCTATAACCGCAGCAAAAAAGCCAAAACACTCCCCGCAGCAGAGCGGAAAAAGCTGGTCGATGAGCTGAGTTTAAAAATGAAAGAGGCTGCCAAAAAACTCGAGTTTGAAGAGGCAGCACGGCTGCGTGATGAGATAGCGAAGATACGGAAATTATAAAACTATCGTCATTCCCGCGAAGGCGGGTGAAGTACCCTTTAGGGTGAATCTAGCTGGATCCCCGCCTTCGCGAGGATGACGAATTAAAACTAAAGGAATTATTGACCCATGGATGATATGCTCAACAACCTCTCGACCTACGGCTACGTCGTTTTATTTCTCTATTCGCTGGGGGGAGGTCTCGTTGCCCTCATCGGTGCAGGGGTACTTAGTTTTATGGGAAAGATGGATTTAACCCTCTCGATTACCATTGCCTTTATCGCCAACTTTATCGGGGATGGCTTGCTCTTTTACATGGCACGCTATCATAAGCGTGAGATGATGGAATATTTGTCTAAACACAAGCGTAAACTCGCTTTTTCCCATCTCCTCCTCAAACGTCGCGGTTCATGGATTATCGTCATCAAAAAGTTCATTTATGGATTAAAAACCCTTATTCCTCTTGCCATCGGTTTAACAAAATACGATTTCTGGAAATTCAGTCTCTACAACGCTATCGGTGCCTTCATTTGGGCAGTCGTTGTCGGAGGGGGAAGTTATCTTTTCGGGGGGGCGATTATCGAAGGGTTTAAAATGGTTTCGGACAAACCCTATCTTGCCCCGGTAACGCTTATTATCGTTGGCGGGAGTGTGTGGTTTTATCTCACACAGGCAACAAAGAGAAAATAATCTAAAAGACCAGTTTCTCTTCCGTGACCGGTGCTTGCTCTTGCGTTACATCCGGCGTTTGTGATACGTCGGTAAACTCTTCCGTTGCATTACTATCCGTGCTCTTAGTCTCTCGATACACTCCTCCGGGACGATCAAAATAACGTTTTGTATTGGGATAAATACGCATCAAATCCTCGTAGAAATAACGGAATACTTGTCCCGCTGCCCGTCCGCCCGTTTCGCTTCGTCGCATTGGCGTATTGTTATCATGTCCATACCATACGACGGTCTCCACCGTAGGAGAGTACCCGATAAACCACGCATCAATATTTTTATTGGTCGTTCCCGTTTTACCGGCAATCTCCACACCGGGTACACGCGCCGCTGTTCCCGTACCAAAAGCGACAACGTCTTGTAAAATCGACGTCATAAGATACGTTTGCTCACGTGTATTGACTTGACGACGCTTATTTTCATAACGAAACGTCTCTCCTTTTGGAGTAATGACGTGCCGAACCAAAATAGGATTGGTCAAAACCCCGCCTGTGGCAAACATCGTGTAATACTTCGCTAAATCATGGGGAGAGATCATAATCGTCCCAAGCGCAATCGAAAGATCAGGAGGGAGATTTTCAACAATCCCATAGCGGCGCAATCCCTCCACAACGTTTTGGAACCCCATATCGCTTACCATATTGATCGTAGCCAAGTTACGTGAATAGGTGAGGGCATTACGAATGGTTACCATCCCTTTGTACTCATTTTTATAGTTTTTTGGTTTCCATGTTTTTTCTTCTCCCCCCTCACCTGCATAGGTATAGGTACGGGCGATATCGGGAACCAAAGAGGCCGGTGACATACCGCTGTCCAATGCTACTTGATAAATAAACGGTTTAAAAGCTGAACCCGGTTGACGCTTGGCTTGAGTAACACGGTTAAAAGGGCTCACCGAATAATCATACCCCCCTACCATCGCCAAGATCTCTCCTGTATTTGGATCCAAACTCATCAATGCACCGTTAAGCTGTGCTTGCATCTCTGCATCCAGCTCTCCCGCATCTTGTGCCCGTTTTAGAATCTCGTTACGCCCTGATTGGAGCGCCTTGTATCCCGCTTCTTGCAATCTCATGTCAATAGTCGTATAGATTTTATACCCGCCGCTGCGAATATCGGGAAACGAATTTCCAAGTTGACGCATCACCTCATCAATGATATAGGGACCTGAGTTTTTGCTCAAAGTGTCGTTATAGACTTTTGGACGTTCCCCTGTTGCTTTATCATACGTCTCTTGATCGATCCATCCCAGTTCCAACATCCGCTCTATAATACGGTTTGCACGTCCGAGGGAGAGTTCATAGTTTTTTGTCGGTGCATAAAAATTGGGGGCTTTGGGCAAACCTACCAACATCGCCATCTCTTTGAGCGTCAGCTCTTTGAGGGGTTTGCGAAAATAGCCATCGGATGCGGTTTTAATACCATAGTAACCGTGACCCAAATAAATTTCATTAAAATAGCGCTCTAAAATTTGTTCTTTGGTCAGCTCTTGTTCGATACGTATGGCATACAATACCTCTTTAAATTTACGGGAAAATTTCTTATCCCGCGTCAAAAGGGCATTTTTAACGAGCTGCTGCGTAATGGTGCTCGCCCCCTCTTTGAGCTTACCTGCCGATACGTCTTTGATGATGGCACGCATAATCGCATCGGGATTTACCCCATGATGTTCGAAAAAAGAAGTATCTTCAATCGCGACCAATGCTTCGATAAGACGCGGCGGAATGTTCTCAAATGAGACGTAATAGCGATGCTCATCACTAAAAAGATTGGCTATTTTTTCCCCATTTCGATCATACACTTCCGTGGTAAGGCGAGGCTTATAATTAATAAGTTTCTGCGTTTCATACTCAAAATTGTAAATAATGTATCCCAAATATCCCAACGGTATCATAACGATAACGCCTACTGTAATCCACCAATTTTTAGTCATTCTCTATCCTATTTTTAAACTCTAAATTTTCTTGTTTTAAAATCAGCTTCGATTAATTGACACGTATAGTCATGTTGTGGATCGGCTAAAACGTCTGCCATTTTACCCTCTTCGACTATACGTCCTTCTTTAAGAACGCAAATATCCTCACATAAATCGGAGGCTACACTCATATCGTGCGTCACAAAGAGGAGTGAAAACTCCATCTTTGCCTGCAACGATTTGAGCAGCTCGATCATCACTTTTTTTGCCTCCGGGTCCAACGCGGTTGTCGGCTCATCCAGCAGCAATAACAAGGGCTCAGAGCTCAAAGCCATTGCCACAACAACCCGCTGCAGTTGCCCCCCTGAGAGCTCACTCGGATATCGGGATAAGAGCTCGATGTCCAATCCCAGCCATCCAAAGATCTCCTCCGAACGTTCACCCTTCAAAAACATTTGATCGCCGATTTTCGTGAGAGGTGACAGTGCCGTAAACGGATTTTGAGGAACCAGAGCAACGCTTTTACCCAAGTTCCACTCAAAATCACACCGCTTTTGCAAAACTACTTCAAGACTATTATCACTAAGCCCTAAAAGTGTTTTGAGAATAAGCGATTTACCGCTCCCGCTTTGCCCTACTAAAGCAAGCGAAGAGTGTATCTCAAATGAACATTCTACCAAGACTTTATGGTCGTGATTGATTTTTAGCCGATCGATATGGATAGGTTTCATCGAGCACATTTTACCCTATTGTCACTAAAACGCTCACACACCTCTCCTAAAGTTTTTTCAGAGACATCAAGCCGTGCAATAAGACGGATAATTGCCCTCTTTACCGTCGGTTGACGTATCGCACCCACTAAAACCCCCATCTCTTCTTTGAGTGAAGACTGGATCTCCATCACCGTATTATTATCCCCGATCTCGATGGAGACGATCAACCCATCCACGTTCATCCCAAGTATTTCTTGAATAATTTTTTGACGTATTTTAATCTTTTCTTTCAATTCAGCAGCGTTTTCTTGAATATAAAGGAGAGCATGATGCCCTAACGCTGTATCATAAAGAGAGGGAGCTGTGGCATAAATAACATTTTTGGCACGGTTGATGAGATAGTCGCTGATATGGATACTCGAGAGAACATACGCCCCGAAACTCCCGTATGCTTTGCCGAGTGTCCCCATTTTTATCATATTGGCGGTCACAGGGATCCTATAATAATCCAAAATTCCCATAAGATTCTCTCCGATCACCCCACTGCTGTGTGCCTCATCCAAGATGACCAAAACTCCGTAACGCTCGCACACCTCGAGTATCTCACGACACAGCAAATCGCCCCCCATCGAGTAAATCCCCTCGACGGCAACGATGATCCGCTTTTCGCTTGCTTTTTGAATCGCACTTTCCAATGCGCTCGCATCGTTATGGGCAAAAAATTCAACCCGTCCCTCACACATTTTTGAACCCATCACTCCGCTGGCATGATACTCTTCGTCCATAAGAAGAACATCACCCTTACGCACCAACGCTTCGATGAGGCCGATATTCGCATTAAACCCGCTCCCCATCACAATCCCCGCTTCAAAACCGTTGGCATCGCATAAAGCACGTTCAAAATTTTGATGGATACTATGGTAACCGTTGACCAGCATGGAGGCTTTGGGAGCGTGAAACCCATACGCTTCCAACGTCTTACACGTTTTACTATGAAGCTCTTGGTTGTGTGCCAACCCTAAATAATCATTGGATGCCATATCAATGAGAGTCTCATCCATAATACGACGTTCACGGTAACGCCCGGAGCGTTTGAGGGCTTTTAGTTCGTTAGCGTAGGGGTTCATAAAAAAGGCTTCAAAACTTCAATACTTAAACCCATCGCTGTACTCTCAAACCCTCTCGTTTCACGAATATACGGTTTACAAAATCCCTCTACCATACACGCACCCGCTTTTCCGCGCCACTCACCGCTTGCGATGTAGCGATCAATATCACCGGGATCAAACGAATCGAAAAAATAGTGGGTTGAAGAGATATCGAGAAGCTCCAAGCGAGGTGTTTTGTAAATCATACAGGTAATGATAGCGACTTCCGAGCCGCTTTGCGTGGCTAAAATAGCTCTTGCATCCGCTTCGTCTTTTGCTTTACGGAGGATTTTCCCCTGAGCTGTCACGACCGTATCGGCAACGAGGAGAGGATAATCAGAGCAACCGAAATGGTCGTAATTGACACGGTATTTTCCCAATGTGGCTTGATAGACAAAGTTTTTAGGGCAAGAGGAAAGGATAGAGTCTTCATCAAAATCGATGGACTCTTGTAAAAATGGGATACCCGCCGCACGAAGGAGTTCGGCGCGGGTAATGGAAGAAGAACAAAGTCGTAGCATTAAATTCCTTTTGTCATCCCCGCGAAGGCGGGGATCCAGCTGTGCATTTAGGGAGATGGATCCCCGGGTCAAGCCCGAGGATGACGAGAAATCGCTTAACTGCGTAACATCAGTTAATAAGCATTTCGTAAAACCACGCCCATAAAAATAGCAATAATTCCGAGAACAATATTCAAAGGAACTAAGTATTGAGCAATAGGCGTTAGCATTGCTTTGGCACGTTCCAAATTCTCATTGAGCAACGCTTTTTGGGCTTGATTACGTCGGTATATCATAACACCGAGATTAATCGCCATCACCATCCAAATCGCCTCTTTGATATGAACGGTTTGATACAAACTCATCGCATAATCATCGATCACATTTCCCATCGCATCCATCGCTGCGGCACGGAAACCAAGCCCTACTGCCATGATAACCGCAGTAACGATAAGAATAATTGCAAAAGGGGTAACAATCGTAAACAAACGTTTGAGGGTATGAACGGCGCGTTCCATTCTCATTTTTGGATCAGTGATCATCGCGCACGATTGATGAACGGCAAAACGGATCGCAATCATCCCGCCAACCCAGATAACGGCACTAATAACATGCAAAAAGATAATCGTTAATCGATAATCGGCAAACAGTTGATACATAAGGTCTTTCAATTTAATTCCTTGGTGATATACGCCAATGCTGCCTCTAGGGCTTCACTGATTTTCGCAGGATCTTTTCCGCCCGCTTGAGCGAAGTCCGGACGTCCACCGCCACCGCCACCGACGATTGGCGCGATAGCTTTGACCCAGTCTCCCGCTTTTACAGACGAATTTTTGACCCCACTGGCGAGGAGAACTTTATCATCTTTGACTTGGAACAACATTACACAAATCGACTCGTGGGTATTCTTAAGCTCATCAATACGCTCTTTGATATCGCCCACTCCAAGTTCGGCAACGACAACCGCTGTAGTTCCCATCATAGTGACCGTGATCTCTTCTTTAGAAGCACTGGACAGAGAGGTTATTTCTGATTTTAAAACTTTAAGCTGCTCTTTGAGCCGTTCAATACCGGCTAATACATCACGGTTTTTGACCGATGCTTCGACCTCTTCGAGAAGATGGCGATTGGCTTTAAACGCATTGTACGCCGCATTTCCGCAGACCGCTTCGATACGGCGTACGCCCGCACTTACACCGCTTTCTTTGGTGATGATAAAGGTTCCGATGGAAGCTGTGTTATCGACGTGGATACCGCCGCAAAACTCAACCGATGCCGACCCAAAATTGACAACACGAACGGTATCGCCGTATTTTTCCCCAAACTGCGCTTTTGCCCCGCTTTTTTTGGCTTCATCGATGCTCATCTCTTTGGTCACACCCTCTAGTGCATGGAGGATATGATAATTAACCTTCTCTTCGATTGCGGCAATCTCTTCATGGCTCATTGCTTTTGGATGAGAGAAATCAAAACGCAAACGGTTATGCTCGACCAAAGAGCCCGCTTGTGAAATATGCTCCCCTAACAGCTCATACAATGCCGCATGAAGAAGATGGGTTGCCGAGTGGTGTTTCGCGATTTCATTGCGTGACACATCCACAATCGCGTCTACCGTTTCGCCGACACTTATCGTCTCTTTGACTTCGACATGAGAAAGATTTAATCCGTGAAATTTTTTCGTTTGAGTGACAATAGCTTTATGTGAAAGCATTCCATTATCACCGCATTGTCCGCCACTCTCCGCATAAAATGGTGTTTGCTCCAACAATACCCATCCGCGTTGCAAGGAATGCAAGGATTCAACCCGCTCGAAATTCTCACCCAACAAAGCTTGAATTTTTACCGGTGCTTTGGTATATCCGTATCCAATGAACGTATTGACTCCAAATGTTTCCAAAAGCGTTTTAAAATCACCCTCGACCGCCGTATCTCCCGACCCTTTCCATGCCGCTTTTGCACGGACTCGCTGCTCTTTCATAAGAGTTTCAAACGTATCGGTATCGAGTGCGAGATGTTTCTCTTTGAGCATATCTTCCGTTAAATCCAACGGAAATCCAAACGTATCGTAAAGCTTAAACGCCACTTCACCGCTAAACGTCTCTTTCGTATTTTTCAGCTCTTCGTTAAACAGCTCAATCCCGGATGCGATGGTTTTGAAAAAACGCTCCTCTTCCAGCATGATCTGCTCTTTTAAGACTGAGAGTTTTTCGACGATATACGGATACTGTTTCCCCATAAGTTCGGCTACGGTATCCGCAATCTCAAACATAAACGGTTTTGTAAATCCAAGCAAGTACCCATGACGAACCGCACGACGTAAAATACGGCGAAGAACGTATCCGCGCCCCTCGTTCGAAAAGTTTGTCCCTTGCGCGAGAAGAAACGTAACCGTACGGATATGATCGGCGATAACACGGTACGATGCACCGCTCGCATAATC
>JAUYSQ010000045.1 GCA_030696285.1 Sulfuricurvum sp.
TATTATCATCCAAAATTTTCTTAAATGCTATCGCATTCTCAATAGGATCCATGTCACTGCGCTGAAGGTTTTCAACTAAAGGGAGCAGGGCGAGTTGTGCATGCACAACTTTATCCATAATTATTGCTTTAATCAGCTCTTTACCTAGTATCTTATGAGCTTCTGCACGTCGATGTCCCGCGATAATGGTTAAAACATCTCCATCTTTTGCTACAACAATTGGTTGAAGCAAACCATTTTGTTCAATAGAATTAGATAATTCTCTAAGCGCTTCCGGTTCCATTTGAATCCGTGGCTGATAAGGATTTGGAATCAATTTAGAAAGTGGAACTTCAACCACTGTTTCTGGATTTTTTTCCACTGCTTGGAGTTGTTCCGTCAGTGCTGCATTTTGAGAAATCTTTTTCGCAAGTGAATAATCAATCTTTTTTCTTTGCATGGATGCCTGCCTTCTCTTTAATTTCTTTGACAAATTCTTTGAGTTCTTTTGCTGATTCTGACTTTTTATCCAGCTCTCTAACGCTAAAACCATACGCGACACTGTTAGCAAAATCAACTCGTCGGCGCATCATAGAATTCATTAATTTAAAATGCTGAGAGCTACGTATAAACTCATTTACATCATCAAATTTTTTCTGATTAGGGTTAGTTTTATTGAGTACAACATTGGTAACAATCGTCATTCCTGATTGTTCCGAAAGCTCTTTCAGAATACTTTCATATTTTTGAAGACCTAAAATTTCCGTAAATTCGCTGGATACCGGCGTAATTAAAAAATCACTTACCAGCATTGCAAAACGATTTAAGCTGGAATCAAATCCACCTGAATCAATTATTACTACCGTATCATCATTTAAACTCTCAAAATAAATCTCAAGCTCTTCAGAAGTAGAAAAAATATGGACTGGCAAAGGTTTTTGCCCCATTTCATAACGTACACGATTATACGCAGTAACCGTTTGCTGAACATCAAGATCTATAACTTCGACGTTATACTTTTTACTAAGCTCGACAGCGACGTTATATGCGAGTGTAGATTTGCCTACACCGCCCTTTTGATGCGATATTGTGATGATCATTACTGCTTCTTAATTAATTTACCTTAGTATAGCAAAAATAGTGCCCATCTGTTAGTCTTGTTAGTTAAACTGTTAGCCTCAAGCATAATATGCTAAAATATCTCTAACATAAACAAGGGTAGGGGATGGCACAGCACTTATACAACATCGATATAGAACGTTCACTCCTTTCTAGTTTGATTTTCGAACCGCAATTGATTGAGGAACATTTTCATACTCTTACAACGAACAACCTCTTTTTTCATGCATCTCATCAGGCAATATTTCGTGCGATTCTTCATCTGCAAAGTGAAGATCATCCCGTAGAAGAAGGACTTATTAATACCTATCTCACTAAAAATAGTGAGAATTATGAAGCTGAACTTTTGCAAATCCTAACGGCTAATCCTGCAGCATCGATACAAGCATATATAAATGAATTAACGAACCTAAGTGAAAAACGCACCCTAATTAGTATCGTTAATGAATTTAGTCGTGATTTGCAAAATGAATCTTTTAGTGGAAACACTCTCCTAAGTCGAACACTGGAAAAACTGGAAGTTTTTCAACAAACACATCGTGTAGCGTTACTGGACATGCATGACATCACCATGCTCCAAGGTGAAGAAGCAGAATTTATTTGTAAAGCATGGCTACCGTTTCCTAAAAAAACAGTCTCCATGATCTCTGCCCCGGGAGGAAGCGGAAAGAGTTGGTTGGTATTACAGCTTATGATGCATCATGCAATCGAAAATCCTCACTCAAAATCCTTTGCCTGGCTGTCAGAAGATCCAACCGGTCTAACAGCACACAGAGCACAAAAAATTGCCACATCCATACTGGGAAAAGAACTCAAAGAATTTATAAATAGAATCGTTATTTCCAATAGTCC
>JAUYSQ010000050.1 GCA_030696285.1 Sulfuricurvum sp.
TGCCGGAACTGCAATGGCGTTTTGGGTATTTGGTTTCAATATTTTTAATGGTATGTTCATCCGTCTTCCCACTCTATCTTTTCAAACGCAAAGGATGGATTTAAGAGTAGGTACGACTCTCAACTATTCTAAATTAATTAAACACTGTAAAGGATCTACTTTTGGACAGGCGAATTCGCTATTTTATCGAAGATTATTGGGATATTTTCATAGGAGTATGTTCTATCGGACTTGCTTTTTTTTCACACCATCAAGGTGATGGTATGATGGCGACACTGTTTGCCGCTGTCGGTATCGCCGCACTTTCTCTCACGGTTGCCGAAGTGGCAGACATCCTCTCTGAGCGCCTTCATGAACCGTATGGCAGTTTTGTATTGACGTTCAGTGCTGTTGTCGTTGAGATTATTTTACTGTATGTTATTTTACTCGAAGTACGCCATTCACCTGAAGTCTTGGAAACAGTAAAGGGAGGGATTATTTCCGCAGTTATTGTCGATTTGAACGTTTTGTTGGGACTTTCTGTCTTTTTGGGGGGACTTGCCTTTACGCAACAGCAACATAACAAGGAGACGTCGAGTGCCTACAGTACCGTTTTGTTTGTCGCGTCATCAGCCCTTTTAGTACCGGGATTGCTGAGTCACACCGATCATGGGAGTGAGGCTTTAACGCAAGTAAGCCATTTGATTGCAGGGGTGTTGCTCTTCTTTTATCTTATTATTTTTATTTTTCAAACCCGTACCCATACCCACTTTTTTAAAGCAACCGCACGAAGCCGTTTTTTTCGTCTTAAACGTAAACTTGCGGAAGAAGAGGGAGAGATTGACGAAAATGATTCGAGTGACTATATCTTTGAACATCTAAGCACAGCGATTAATTTTATCGTTATTTTTGTCTTAATAGGTTTTATCGCTTTTGGTGCAGAGATTTTTGCAGGCAATGGAGTTAAAATAGCAAAAGAGTATGGAATATCGGCAGGTTTAGCGGGGCTTGTGATTGCGATTATCAGTGTATCGCCTGAGATATTCACGGCCGTTCGTGCTGCTCGAAACGATCAGATTCAACGGGTTGTTAATATTGCAATGGGGGCTTCGACCGTCTCCATAATTTTGACGGTTCCGATTTTAATGATGTTGGCGTATTTTTCAGGGATCAATCTCACGCTTGATTTTAATCCGCTTCAAATCGGAGCATTGTTGCTGACGATTATTTTGGTATGGAAAACGACAGAAGAGGGTGAAACCAACTACTTTGAAGGGGCATCGCATCTGATGTTCTTTATCAGCTATGCGATAATCGCCGCGTATTATTAAAGTATGAAAATACTTTTTGCCCCCAGTGAGGGGAAGCGTTCAGGAGGTGTTTTCCCTGCGTTGAATACCAATAGCCTCATTTTTCCTGAACTTTATCCACAACGTCTTGACGTGATATTGCAGTACGAAGAATTGGTGCAAAAGGGGAGTGATACAGAATTAATGGAGCTTTTTGGCGTTAAAGATGTGAGATTGTTTAATCGTTATAAAATCTTTTTCGAGAATGCACCCACAATGAAGGCTATAGAGCGTTACGATGGGGTAGCGTATGATTACCTTGATTACAAGACTTTAAGCCCTATAGCGCAAGAGTACGTTGATGCACACACCCTGATTTTCTCAAATCTTTTCGGTCCGATTCGTGCAGGTGATGGTATACCTGATTACAAACTTAAACAGGGTTCCTCGCTTGGAACCTTTGCACCAGAGAAATTTTACAAAGAACATTTTTCGAATGCACTTGATGAAATCATTGGAAATGATGAAATTTTGGATTTGCGTGCAGGGTTTTACGATAAATTTTATACTCCCAAAAATTTCATCACAACCTTGAAATTTCTCAAAGAGGGGAAAGTCGTGAGTCACTGGGCAAAAGCGTATCGTGGACGCGTATTACGTGCGGCAGCTGTGGATCAAGTGCAGACAATTAAAGAATTTTTGGCACTGAAGATTGAGGGATTGGTTTTGAGTGAAATGATTGAAACCAAGAGGAAAAATGAGGTTATTTACAATATTGTTTAATTTCTTTGCAAAACCTCTTGACTTATTGCAAAAAAATAACTATAATTTCAGCTCCATTTCGCCAAAGCCGGCATAGCTCAGTTGGCTAGAGCAGCTGATTTGTAATCAGCAGGCCCGGGGTTCAAGTCCTCGTGCCGGCACCATTGAACGAAATCGGAATGCCTTACAATTATCAGTGTTAGACCAGATTAGGCCGTGGTGAGATAC
>JAUYSQ010000052.1 GCA_030696285.1 Sulfuricurvum sp.
TACGAATTTTTGATATGGCGTATACTGGAAATTTTGATTATGAAGAGATTGATAGGCTGATTCAGCTTCGCAACGATAAACTGGGAGAAATACTTGAGAGGATGAAGAGTGGACGATAAAGTGAGTATTCGTTTGGCCTACAGTGATGACATACCGGCAATGGTAAAGCTTTTAGGTGAACTATTTGACATAGAAGATGATTTTACGATCGATACGAAAAAACAATCACGCGGCTTGGAACTGCTCCTCCAAAATTCGCACAGCATTGTATTGGTGGCTGAAATACTAAACGATGCTGTCGGCATGATGACGCTTCAAAGAGGGATATCGACGGCGATGGGGGAGTATGTCGGCACTATCGAAGATGTAATCGTCTCGCAACCCTATAGAGCAATGGGGATCGGAACCCAACTGTTAGCATCAGCAATCGAGGAAGCTGACCAAAGAAAATGGGGACGACTGGCGCTGGGTGTTGATCTGCGAAATACTGAAGCCATCGAGTTTTATACAAAATTTGGATTTACTAAAAGCCACATGGGAGTGATGTATAGAGTAGTATGAATAAATAATTTTATTTTATATTTTCAGGTGTATAATCGTTTTTATTCATTTTCAATTATGAGATATTTCATGCAGAATCGCGAATCATTTTTTAAACATCTCTTTGAAGCCAGCCCTCATCCGTATCTCATTGTACGTTCAGATGAGTCCTATACGATCGTCGCGGTGAACGATTATTATCTTAACGCGACCGGTATTATCCGTGAAAAAGTTGTCGGTAAACCTCTGTTTGAAGTCTTTCCCGATAACCCGAAAGACGAATCGGTCAGCGGGGTAAGTGATCTGCATATTTCTTTGGACAGTGTCGTCCGATATGCTCAAACCGATATCATGGGGGTTCAAAAATACGACATCCCCCTTCGTGATGGGAGTGATGGTTTCGAGGTCAAATACTGGAGTCCCGTCAATGCGCCGATATTGGGTGAAGATGGCAAAGTGGAATATATTATCCACAATGTCGAAGACGTGACCGATTTTATATTGCTCAAAGAAGCTAAAAACGCTCACCCACACATAACCGATACCCAAAGTATGAGACTGGAAGCGGAAGTTTTGAAACGGGCCAATGAGGTAAAAGAGGCCAACCGCCTCATCAAAGCGAGAGA
>JAUYSQ010000062.1 GCA_030696285.1 Sulfuricurvum sp.
CGTTCCGAAAGCACCGCAAAGGCTTTTGGATGCAACCTCGCCAATATGCTCGATCCCCAGCCCGTTAATGAATCGCCAACAATCGCACCCTCTCGCTGCCGTAATAGCGTCAATGAGATTGCGGCTCTTTTTCTCCTTAAAACCCTCTAATGAGAGCAGCTGTTCCATCGTAAGGCCAAAAAGATCGCTCACCTCTCGCACCAATCCTGATTGATGGAGGGCTTCGACGATTTTCTCTCCAAGCCCGTCGATATTGAGGCACTGTTTGGAGGCAAAATAGATGATCGAGTTAACGACCCGCGCTTCACACGAGAGGTTTTGACATTTTATCAATGCCCCTTCATCGAGGAGTTCAGAATCGCAAACAGGACACTGTTTCGGACGCTCAATCACCTGCTCACTGCCATCACGCTCGCTTGCAATAACTTTGACGATTTTGGGAATAACATCACCGCTTCGTAAAATAATCACCTTGTCACCGATGCGAATATCTTTACGCTCAATCTCATCGAAATTGTGCAGAGTAGAACGCTCGACTACTACCCCCTCAATCGAAACGGGTTCGACGATGGCAACAGGAGTGACGACACCGCTGCGCCCTACCTGCAAGATCACCTCTTTGAGTGTTGTAAGTTTCTCAATCGCGGGAAATTTATACGCTGCTGCCCAACGGGGATTTTTAACCGTATAACCCAGTTCGTCCTGCACCGCAATCGCATCGACTTTAATCACCATCCCATCGAGGAGCATCGCAAAGTCATCTCTTGCAAGGCGCATCTCGTGATAAAACGTCTCTATAGCATCGGCACTATTACACAGATGCGTCATGTGCGGATTGCGAAAACCCAGAGCATAGACCCATTCCATCCGCTCGCTCAAATTTTTGAGTTCAAGACTATTGGCACCGATCCCATAGGGCATAAAAACAAGACGGCGAGAGGCAGTGATACGGGTATCGAGCTGACGTAAACTCCCTGCCGCCGCGTTACGCGGATTGGCAAAGAGATTTTCGTTATTTTTCAGCCGCTCTTCATTGATCTTCTCAAAATCCTCTTTGAAAATCACCACTTCTCCCCGAATCTCAATCCGTTCTTTATAGTCGATAGAGAGGGGAATACTCTGAATCGTCTTCGCGTTTTGGGTAACGTCTTCACCAATACTGCCATCACCTCGCGTAATCGCTTGAATCAGAATACCGTTATCGTAAATCAGATTCAAACTCGCCCCGTCAAACTTCGGCTCACAGTAAAACTGCACCTCGCCATAGCTCTTGGTAATGCGGTTCACCCACGTCTCTAACTCTTGTTCGTTAAATAAATCTTCCAAACTCCACATACGACTCAAATGCGGCGCTTTGTCAAACTTATCCTGAGGGATATCCCCTACCCGCTGTGTCGGCGAATCAGAGATTATCTCATCAGGGTGTTCCGCTTCATACGCGACTACCTGATGATAGAGGATATCGTACTCTTCGTCCGTCGTAATGGGGTCATCAAGGACATAATAATGATAAGAATATTTTTTGAGTTGCTCTACGGCGGTTTTGTATTCAGTGTGGGTCATTTTTTCTTTTTCGGTTGTGGATTTTGTTTTGCATCGATCAATGCCCATAACTTTTGTGGTTCTTGAGCAAGGGTTTTGGATTGATCGCTCTGATTGGAAGAGAGTTTTTTACCAAGAAGATCACGAGTATCTTTATGACTTTGGTCACCGCTTGCAGCAGCTAAACGTAACAGTGCATGGGCAATAACCAAATTTTTCGCAACACCGTCCCCATTTTCATACATCATTGCTAGGTCAGATTGTGCCTCAGCATAACCTTGTTTCGCAGATTTACGACACCAACTCATCGCTTTTGCGTAATCTTGTAAAGCTCCATCACCGTATTTGTACATTAATCCGAGATTATTTTGCGCTCTGGCATCCCCCTGCTCGGCAGCTTTTAACCATAGACGATGCGCTGTTGCAAAATCTTGTTTTTGTGCTGCTTTCAGCCCTTCCTCAAAATCCCCTGCAAAGAGGAGAGAGCCGATAAAGGCAAGGATAAAAAGGCTGCGAAAAAAGGGAGAAAGCATACATAATCCTCATTTTTTAGTAATTATAACGAGAAGAAGATTGATTTACAGTCTCACAATCTTCGCCCCAAATCCCCCCAAATGCTGAGGAGCATCGGTGAAGCTTTTAACACTTGGATGGGCTTTGAGAAACTCTTTAATGGCATACGAGAGTTTTCCCGTTCCGATACCATGATAGATAATCACCTCATCAAACCCCTGAAGCAGTGCATCAGAGAGAAATTTATCCGTTCTCTCACATGCCTCTTCACCACGCAGTCCGTGCAAGTCAAGTTGAAGCCCGCTTTTTTGGTCGATTTGCGCCGTATGGGAAGGTTTGATTTTTTTAGGGAGATTGCCGCTGGGCTTAATATCGGAGAGCTTGACCCGCAGCCGCATCCCCTCCACTTCGATCATCGCATCTTTAGCTCCGATACTCACAATTGTTCCACGCTGTGCACGGTATTTTACCGCCTGCCCTACTTCGTATTTCATCGGTTCAGGCTCTGCCATTTTAATCGGTTCCACTTTCGGGAGTTTTGCTTGTGCTTTGTTCAATTGACGATGAATAGCTGCCATATCCATCCCTCGTGCCGCCTCTTTTGCCTCCGCTATCGCAACATCATACCCCGCTCGGAGCTTGGCTTTCTCCGTATCGAGTTGGACTCTAAGATTTTCACGCGCCTCTTTGAGTGCTGATTCTTCTTTTTTTAAGAGGTCTAACCGCTCATCGACCTCTTTGTTTTTCCGTTTCAGATTGCGTTCGAGCTCACTTCCCCGCTCGATAAGGATATTGAGTTTTTCGTGATTTTCACCGTATACCTCTTTGGCTTTGGTAATGATCACAGGATTGATTCCATATCGTAAAGCTGTCTCAAACGCATAACTTTTCCCGATCACCCCGTGTAAAAACTCATACGTAGGCAAACGACGCTCTTCATCATAGAGTGCCGCCATCAGCTCCACATCGTCCCGATCTGCCATCAGTGCCGCAAGCCGTTTATGATGCGTCGTGACAATAATTTTCTGTCCCCGCTTGATCAGCTCGTCCAGCACCACGGCAAACAATGCCGCCGCCTCATCGCTGTCTGTTCCCAGTTCGATCTCATCGACGCCGACAAGGGCATTTTTATGCTCAAACAGATGGCTAAACTGCACCATGCGACCTGCAAAGGTTGAAATATCATTGCTCACACTTTGGGGATCATCGATCACCGCTTCGATCCGCTTGAAACTTCCGATACG
>JAUYSQ010000078.1 GCA_030696285.1 Sulfuricurvum sp.
GACGCTACTTTCGCATCAAAATCGGCTAACTCTTTTTGAAATACACCCGTTTGCTGACGGTTGATTTGAGTACTTACATCTTTATTACCGTTTGGCTCATACGTTTTTTCAGTTGCTTTTTGGAGGTGTACGACTACCGGACGACCTACTGAACCCATTCCGATATACGGAAGAGGCTGTGCCGCTTTGGTAGCACCCGCGAACTGCACGGCGAAGCCATCACTGTATTCCGTAGAGGTTGCACCTTTTTGAACATCTTTAGATCCATCCGCCCATTTCACCATCAATGCGATGTTTTTTCCATCGTACACTGCAGCTACTTGCGCTTTTTTCGCTTTTGCATTTTCAGTCAGTGCGTTGGCTTGTTTATCGTTCATTTCAATGGCCGTTTGCGGGTAAAGAGTTACGCTCGAAAATTTTGCATTTGCCCAAACAGCTGCATCATCAACATTCGCTACTTTTACTGCCGTAATTGCGCCATCTGCTGCCAAAGCAGCAGAAGCGGCGACACCCAATGAAAGAAGTGTAGTAAGAAGCTTTTTCATTAATGGTGTCCTCCAGTTTTTGTAAATTTACCAGCGATGTAACGTGTATCTACAGGCGCCAATGGGGTACGTTTTTGTTCTTTTGCCACTTCTTGATAGTAGTGGTTGTCCAAACGGAACATATCTGAGTGCTGATATGCGATCAAAATGTCCATAAGCTCACTCACACCCGTCTCTTTACGTTTTTTCATCTCAGCTTTAAGTGTTTTAATTGCATGATGAACTTCAGGTCCAAACAACTTTTCAAGTTCTTCGATCGGAAGACGCGTTGAACCTTCGATGATTCTACCCTCTGCATCAAATTTCGCAGGAGACTCGGTCGGAGGAACATAATAAACATTCGGTTGTGTACCGTAATCAGGACGCAAACCGATTGCTACTTTGTATTTGTGTACCAATTTATACACTTGTGACTCTTCATCATCCAAGAATCCTACGAAACGGATACGTCCGACACACTGTTGCGCACACGCCGGTGGTAACCCCTGCTCGATACGTGGGAAACACAAAATACATTTCTCGGATTTAGAAATTTTTGGATTGAAATAGATTTTTTTGTAAGGACATCCCGCGATACAATAGCGGTACCCTTGACAACGATCCAAGTCAACCAAAACAACTCCATCTTGCTCACGTTTGAAGATGGCGTCACGCGGACACGCACTCAAACAACCCGGGTTTGTACAGTGGTTACAAATCCGTGGAAGATAAAAGAAGTAGTTATCGACAGGAAATACACCAGCACCTTGGTCTTCATCCCAGTTGGGTCCCCATGTAGGTGACACGTGTGGCTGAAAATGACGATGATCAGCACTGTCCGTCATCAACGACTCATAGTTATAATCCCAAGGAACCCCATAATCGGCTTCAAGATTTGGGATAACGCCCGGTTGAAGATCGCCCGCAGCGTCAAATCCGCCGCCAAGCTCCATCCAGTTTTTCGGATAACCCGTACCCGGATAGGTCTCAACGTTATTCCAATACATATACTCACGACCGTTACGGTTCGTCCACTGTGTTTTACATGCCACAGTACATGTTTGGCACCCAATACATTTGTTCAGGTCCATGACCATTGCTAATTGTCTTTTAGACATCTAAACCCCTTAATATTTTACGTCGGTTGATTTTTCATAGTTCACGGCACCATCGTAAGCGTATTGGTTACCATCCCACAGACCACCGAATTTCAAGTGACCCCATCCATCAGCCATTTCCAAAAGGTTCATCGCGACAGGAACAACCTCATTGTGACCTTTATTTCTCAAATACATGTACGGTTCCCATCCATGCTCCAAGACCAAACCATCTGCAGGTGCTGATGAAGAAAGTTTTACCATTGCATAGAACTCGCCTTGCTGATTGAAGACCCGGATGGTATCGCCATCTTTGATCCCTTTAGACTCAGCAACTACTCGGTTTACTTGAATCGCAGGGACACCACGTTGAAGACGTAGTAATGTACGTGACGTTTTATAGTTGGAGTGAATTGACCAACGAGCATGTGGCGTCATAAATACATACGGATGATCCGATGACTGTGGACGAATCCCTTCCATACCTGTGTTGGTTGCCGCACCCATTTTGATGTACATATCATGGTCAACATAGAACGTTTGACGACCAGAGAGTGTCTCAAGACGCTCAAATTTATACAAATGGTATTCCATAGAACTGTACGGACGGTCTGAATACAACGGCGATGATTTTGCCGCTTTTTCATTGATGAGCAAGAATCCGCCCACTTTGTACATTTTTTCCATTGTCCATGGCTCGTATTGCTCACATTTTTCCAATGCCGCTTCAACGGCCATTTTGTCCGTACCGAGATAGTTTTCACCTGCACCCTCAGACTCTGGATCGGTATTCGTGTACTCTTTGTGGAAAATCGTCAAATCATGGAAACCCGGTTTCGCGTATTTCGGATGATCTTTAACTTTTGCTTTACTCACATTTTGAGGTCGATTTGCAATCTCTTCCATTTTTTTGGCAAGAAGGGTAAACATTGACCACTCATCCATCGCTTCACCGACGTTTTTAATGTTCGCTACCGGTTGCGCAAGGTTGGTAAAACGGTGGTAACCCGGAGAGGTACGAAGGTCATAAACTTCATAGTGCGATTTTGCCGGTAAAAGAATATCAGCAAATTGTGCCGCTTCAGACATATGATAATCGACATATGCATAGAATTTCGTTTTAGCAAGGAATGCTTTACGATATTCTGTCCCTTTGTTACGACGGAATTTTGAATCGGCTACGATGAGAGCACAATCAGGCTGCCACCACGGCTTGTTGACATTACCATGCTTAGACGCTTTATTGACTGTGTCGTTTTCACCCTGCTTCAGCATTTCACCGAGAACGGCCATGTACTCTTTTTTAGACATGCCGTTTTGAGCACGCTTAACGTCTTCATCACTGAAGAATTTATCAAACGATTTCATCCCTTCGCCGAATACGAACTCGCCTACAAAACCTGAACCGAAACGAGCATTGTATTTACCGCTAAATCCTGCCAAAACGCCAAGACCTGAGAGTTGGAACTCATTTTCAGTATTTAATCCGCCGTATGGCCCCATACGTCCTGTCAATCCACAGATTGATGAGATATTCCAAATCGACATAACACCGTTGAAATATTTATTGAGTGAGAACCCTGTAGTGATTTCAACGACTTTTGGCAATGCGATATCGCGTGCTAGAACACGAACCGTATCAGGATGTACCCCTGTAATCTCTTTGGTTGCTTCAGGAGCAAACTTCGCCGCTGATTTTTTGAGCATTTCAAATACAGTCGTTACTTCTAATTTGTGTCCATGTATATCGGTAATCGTCCATGAACCCTCAAGCTCAGGAACGATACCCTGCTCGTCAAGACGAAGTGATTTGATTGCAGAACCTTCAGTAGCCGGCATCAATGCAATTTTACCGGTTGCTTTATTCATACAATAAAACTCTTCGGTATATTTGTGATGATCTTCGTCATTATGAGCGTGTTCCATATCGGAACGACGAATCATTTTTTGAGTTTTTACATCGACCAAGAAAGGGAGATCGGTAAACGTTTTCATAAACTCTGGCTTATAAAGCTTTTCGTTCAAAATAACGTTGATAACGCTCATTGCCAAAATATTATCAGCACCCGCTTTGATCGGAATCCAAAGGTCGGCTGATTTTGCCGTTGCATTGAATTCAGGGGTAATAACGATGATTTTTGCACCGTTATATTTTCCTTCCCATACGAAGTGAGCATCAGGGATACGAGAAACCGATGGATTTCCACCCCACATAACAGCCGTATCGACGGTATACATGAAATCCCATGTACACCCTACGTTACCCTCGCCGTATGCGATAGCAGCACCCGAGAACATATCTCCAAGATAAGAAGACGGATAAATACGGATCGCACCCAATTGCGTAGAGAAACGCAATGGAGCCCCACGACGGCCTTCAGTCAAAAGACCGGTACCCGCATGAACCATCAATTTATCCGGTCCACGCTCAGGATCTGTCATACAATCAAAAATTTGTTGACATACGACTTCAGCCGCTTCATCCCAGCTTACACGTTTCCATTTACCCTCACCACGCTCACCAAC